>JAVBOQ010000146.1:0-5891 GCA_031550455.1 Eubacteriales bacterium | reverse complement strand
TTTGGGGCCCCCCCTTTCGTAAAATCCTCTGTCTTCCCTGTGCCCCTGGCGCCGTTGGGCGGGGGCGGCTCCCGCCCCCCCCCGTCCCCCTCGTCCCCTCCCTCACTCCGCCACCTTCGGCTTCCGCGCGGCCGCCGTCTGGTCGGGCCTGCCGACCGGCGTCGTCAGCGGGAGCGCGTGCAGCGCCTCCGGATCGGCTTTGTGCAGCGCGGCCAGTTCGATCATCGCGTCGCAGAACGCGTCGAGGGTCTCGGGCGTTTCGGACTCGGTCGGCTCGATCATCATCGCCTCATGGACAATCAGCGGGAAATAGATCGTTGGCGGGTGCATCCCGCGGTCAATGATGCCCTTGGCCATGTCGGTGGCGGTCAGGCCGGGAATGTTCTCGGTCGACAGCACGAACTCATGCGCGCACGGGCGGTCGGCGTGCTCGATTTTGAACGTGTCCTTCAGCCGGTGCATGATGTAATTCGCGTTAAGCACCGCCGCCTCGCTGGCGGCCCTCAGGCCGTTCCCGCCGAGCGACAGGATGTACGCGTACGCGCGGACGCATACGCCGAAGTTGCCGAAGAACGAGCGCACCTTGCCGATCGAGAGCGGCCGGTTACCGTCCAGGCAATACACGTCGGCGTGCTTGACCACGACCGGGCAGGGCAGGAACGGTTCCAGCTCCTTTTTGCAGCCGACCGGGCCCGCGCCCGGGCCGCCGCCGCCGTGGGGCGTGGAGAACGTCTTGTGCAGGTTCAGGTGTACGACGTCAAACCCGGTATCGCCGGGGCGCACAATGCCCATCGCGGCGTTTAGGTTCGCGCCGTCGTAATACAGAAGGCCGCCCGCGCCGTGGACAACGGCCGCGATCTCCACGATGTTGCGGTCGAACAGGCCCAGCGTGTTCGGGTTGGTCAGCATCAGGCCAGCGGTGTCGGCGCCGCACGCGGCGCGCAGCGCGTCCATGTCGACGCCGCCGTCCGGCGCGGACGGAATCTCCACGACGTCAAAGCCCGCCATCGCGGCGGACGCGGGATTCGTTCCGTGCGCGCTGTCCGGCACAAGGATTTTCGTGCGCTTCGCAAGCTCGCCGCGATGCTCGTGGTAGGCGCGGATCAGCATCAGACCGGTCAGCTCGCCGTGCGCGCCCGCGGCCGGTTGCAGCGACATCGCGTCCATGCCGGTGATCTCGCAGAGCGCCTCTTCGAGTTCAACCATCAGCCGCAGCGCGCCCTGCGCGTCCCGCCCGTCCAGCAGCGGATGCACGTCCGCGAACCATGCGGCTGCCTCCTCGTTCATGCGCGGGTTGTACTTCATCGTACAGGACCCGAGCGGGTAAAACCCGTTGTCCACACCGTGGTTTCGGCGCGACAGCGCGGTGTAATGCCGCACGACCTCGACCTCGGAAAGCTCAGGGAGGCTTGGCGGCGCGTCCAGCATGGATTCCGGCAACAGGTTCTCCGCGCGCGGCACATCGAGCGCGGGCGCGTTCGCGCCGCGGCGGCCGGGCCGCGACAGCTCAAAACAGGTCGGCAAAACGCTTCTGCTCATGCGACCACCTCCAGCGCGCGCAGCAGCGCGTTGATGTCGTCCCGCGTGTTCATTTCGGTCACGCAGTACAGGATACGCCGCTTGCCGACCGGCAACCCGCCAACGATGCCGGCGCGACGCACGATCGCGTCGACCCGCGCCGCGGGCACGTCGCTTTCGATGACAAACTCATGGAAGAAAGGCCGGTCATGGCAAAGGCGCATGCCCGGGATTTTTTGAATTCTGTCGGCCAGGAAGTGCGCCTTTTGCAGGCACGCGTCGGCGATGTCGCGCAGGCCATGCGGACCCATCGCGGTCAGGTAGATCGCCGACTGGATCGCGCAGAGCGACTGGTTCGAGCAGATGTTGCTGGTCGCTTTTTCACGGCGTATGTGCTGCTCGCGCGCCTGCAGCGTCAGCACATACGCGCGGTTGCCCTCGCCGTCGGCCGTTTCGCCGACGATCCGGCCGGGCAGGTTGCGCAGCAGCTTTTTCGTCGCCGCCATGAACCCGACGGACGGCCCGCCGAACGACATCGGCAGCCCGAGCGGCTGCCCGTCGCCGACCGCGATGTCCGCGCCGAGCGCGCCGGGTTTTTTCAAAATGCCCAGCGAAATCGGGTTGACATAGGACACCATCAGCCCGTTCGCCGCGTGGATCGCGTCCGCCAGCGCCTTTGTGTCCTCAACACAGCCGAAATAGTTCGGCGACGCGGCGATCAGCCCGGCCGCGCCTTCTGCTTGTCCGCAAACGGCTTCGATATCGGTCACGCCGTCCGAGAGCGGGATCATCGTCAGCGTGACGCCCGCGCCGGGCGCGTAGGCGCGCAACGTCGCGATCACGTCGGGATGCAGCCCTTCGGAGACGAGCAGCCGATCCTTTCGCGCGCTGTCGCGGCACATCAGCATCGCCTCGGCCGCGGCGGTCGCGCCGTCGTACACCGACGCGTTCGACGCCTCCAGCCCGGTCAGCCGCGCGATCAGCGACTGGTATTCAAAGATTGCCTGCAGCATGCCCTGGCTCATCTCCGGCTGATACGGCGTGTACGCGGTCAAAAACTCGCCGCGCGACACCAGCGCCGGGATGATGGCCGGGATGAAATGCCGGTACGCGCCGGCGCCGCGGAACAAAGGCCTGTCCGCGCCGTTTTGGTCGGCCAGCGCGCGCAGCCTTCGCATCGCGTCGGCCTCCGGAAGCCCGTCCGGCAGCTTCAGGCCGCGCCGGAGCCGGACGCTATCCGGAATGTCGCGGAACAGCGCCTCGGTTGACGAAAGCCCGATCGCTTCCAACAGCCGCGTCTGCTCCTCGCGCGTCGCGGGGATATAGCTTTTCATGATTTCGCTTCCTCCGCGGCGACGAGCGCGTCATAAGCGGCCGCATCCATCAGCGCGGCTTCGTCCATCGAGGCGATCCGCACCTTCGCGATCCACGCGCTCCACGGGTTTTCGTTGATCGCCTCAGGCGCGTCCTCCAGCGCGGCGTTCGCCTCGACGACCTCGCAGGTCGGCAGACAGAACACGTCGGAAGCCGCCTTGACCGACTCGACGACCGCGAGCCGGCCGTTCGCGTCGATCGCCTCACCAGGCTGCGGTAGCTCGACAAAGACGATGTCGCCGAGCATTTTCTGCGCGTAATCGGTCAGCCCGATCGTCGCGGTATCTCCGTCTATCATCACCCATTCGTGGTCCTTGGTGTACTTGCGGTCGTTCGGCGTCATGGGTCTCTCCTCCTTGATAATTATAAAATATTATTTATTTTCCGTTTTGAAGAACGGCAGCTTTACCCGCTCGGCGCGCAGCTTCCGCCCGCGCACCTCGATGAACAGCTCGGAAAGTTCGGCGGCCTCGTTGGCGACAAGCGCCATCGCGAGGTTCCGGCCGACGGTCGGCGCGGGGCCGCCGCTGGTGGTGAACCCGACTTCGTTTCCGTCCGCGTCAAACACCGGGCAGTGCTCGCGCGCGATGCCCTTGTCCATCAGCGCCAGCCCGATCCGGCGGCGCAGGCGCGGCTTTTCCAAGAGCGCGGCCTTGCCGATGAAGTCGTCCTTGTCCGTCTTGACAAACGTTTTCAGCCCGCATTCGAGCGGCGTGATGTTCTCAGACAGCTCATGGCCGTACAGCGGCATCGAGCACTCGAACCGGAGCGTATCGCGCGCGCCGAGCCCGCAAGGCACAGCCCCGGCGGCGACGAGCGCCGTATGCAGCGCGGGCGCGTCGACCGGCGCGAGGTAGATCTCAACGCCCGGCTCGCCGGTATACCCGGTTTTGGAAACGAGGCAGGATACGCCCGCGATCCGGACGCCGTCTACAAACGTATAGTTCTTGTCGGGCAGTTCGCCCTGGACGCCGGCCTTTGCGAGCACCTCGCGGTACAGCGGGCCTTGCAGCGCGAGCTGCGCGACACTGTCCGAGATATTTTCGATCGCGACGCCCTCGGTTTTGTGCGCCAGGAACCATTGATAATCCTTATCGCAGTTCGACGCGTTGACGATGATCAGATAATCGTCGTCCGCGCGCTTGTAGACGATCAAATCGTCGACCGTGCCGCCGTTGTCATAGCACATCGGCGAGTAGCGGCATGCGCCCGCAGCCATGCCCAGAAAATCGTTCGTGCAAACCAGGTTCAAAAATCGCAGCGCGCCTTCGCCCCTGACCGTGATCTCGCCCATGTGCGACACGTCAAACAGCCCGCACGCCTCGCGCACCGCGCGATGTTCCTCGAGTATGCCGGCATACTGCACCGGCAGCGCCCAACCGCCGAACTCCACCATTTTCCCGCCCAGTTCGACATGCCTGTCAAACAATGGCGTACGTTTCGCTTCCTCCATGGTTTCGCTCCTTGTCATCGTCGATGGGTTCCTTATCTTACATTATACCGGGTCGGCGCGGGAATGCAAGAATGAAAAGGAGCGAGAAAAAGGGGACGCCAAAGGGCGCTGCCCTTTGGAATCCCGCTTAAGGGCCTTAGGCCCTTAAGAATCCCATCTTAAAGGTGTACTTCAAAAAATCAGCCTGTCGTGAGGTGAAAAGGACAGGGGCTGGACAACGCTTGCGGCCGTCCCTACATCCAGCCCAAAATCCACGCATACACAGGAATTGCCAAAAGCCCCGCCAGCGTCGTCAGCGCGACGCCGCCGGCCGCGTATCCGGCGTCCGCGCCGTGTTCCTGCGCCCAGAGGCACGACTGCGTCTGCGCCGGCATGCCGGCCTCGAGGAAGAACGTCCCGGTGGTCAGTTTCGGCAGACCGAGCAGCAGGCAGGCGGCCATGCAGATTGCCGGGCCGATCAGCGCGCGCGCCGCGATCACCGCGCCGTATCCTTTCTGCCAGCGGAGGCCGCCGGAAACCATCGAATACAGCGTCACGCCGATGAACAGCATTGACAGCGGCGTCACCATTTTACCCAGCGAGTCCGCGACCGTCATCACGATGGCGGGCGGCTTCACGCCGATTAACACCAGCGCGATGCTGAAGAAGCACGTGACGAGCGGCGGCGTGGCGGCGCGCCGGACGATGCCGATCTTTTGCGTGCGCGCCTCGCCGCCCGCGTCGCGCGCGACCGCAGGCGCGCCGATCATCCACCACAGCGTCGTGTTGACCAGATAATACAGCATCACGACCGGCACAGCGTCTTCGCCGAGGATCGCGCGGCAAACGGGCAGACCGACGAACATCGTGTTGCCGAACGTGAACAGCGCGCGGAACACGCCGCGCCGGCCTTCCGGGATTTTCATCAGCCCGGCGGCCGGCGCGGACAGCAGGTACATCGCCGCGAGCACCGCGATCGGCGCGAGCAGCGAATACGCGCTCGAAAACAGCATCTCGCGCGTGTAATTCATCATGATATTGGAAAAGATCAGGCCCGGCATGCCGACGCGAAGCGTCAGCCTCGACAGCACGGTCGCGGCGTTCGCGCCGAGCCAGCCCTTCCACTGCGCCACATACCCGACGCCCATCATGACAAAAATGACGGCGACGATCGAAAACGCGCTTTCCAGCATTTTTTCGCTTCCCTTTGGTGTCGGATTCAGTTCTCGACGAACGCCCGGTAAATCGCGCGGACGGCGGTCTCGTAATCGCCCTCGTCAACGCCGACGATGATGTTCAGCTCGCTCGATCCCTGGTCGATCATGCGGACGTTGACGCCCGCGTGCATCAGCGCCCCGAACAGCTTCGCGCACGTGCCGCGCTGGCGCACCATGCCGCGCCCGACGGTCGCGATCAGCGCCAGGCCGCCCTGCACCTCGACGAAATCCGGGTCGGTCAGCTCGTGGATGCGGCGGACGATCTCGCGCTGCTTGCCGTCGCCGAGCTGTTTTTCGTCCAGCACGACGCAAAGCGTATCGATGCCGGACGGCATGTGCTCAAACGACAC
>JAVBOQ010000042.1:0-8229 GCA_031550455.1 Eubacteriales bacterium | reverse complement strand
CCTTCGATAACAGCAGCCCGTCGACGGAGGTCAGCGTCTCGTTGCCTTCCTCGACGGTGATGCGCGTCACGCTTTTGCCGCGGCCCCAGATGCCGTCGCTATGTGCGTCATGGTGGTCAAGGTAGTCGTATAGCGAAATCAGATCGTTATCCTCGAACGGCTCCATATCGTCCTGATAGCCGCTCGGCAGCACCAGTTCCGTCAAGTTGGGGCAATCGAAACGGCCGGAAGGGATGGTGATGGACAGGCTGTCGGACAGCACGATCGTCGTCAGTGACTCGCTGGTGATTTCCCCCCACGAGATGTCCGGCGGCATCACATACCGCGTCTCCCGTTTGCCGGATGGATACGTGTCGATGCTGTTGTAGTTTCTATCGTACAGCACGCCGTCCAGGGACATCAGTCTCGGATTCTGTTCGGAGACGACGATCTCCGCCGCGTTCGGGGCCGTGATTATCACCCGTTGGAGCGATGCCGGCAGTTCAATGCGCCGCACGTCGTCGGAATCGATGTTCGCCCACGTAGCGCCTTCCGGCACGACGCAGGTCTCCGCGCCCGGATGCGACGCGCCGGTGAACTCGAAGTCATAGATCCTCTCCGACGGGTCGTCTTCCCTGCCCGGCGGCACATCCACTGTCAAATTCGGGCAGTATCGCCAAAGGATAAGCGTCTCGACCGGCGCGGTGTTCTCGCGCACCCGGAAGGAAGTCAGGCGCGGACAGTCCAGCAGGTACGCGTGGTAGTCATCGTAATAGTCGGAGTAACCAAACGTCGCGGTATGGATGTCCACCGTTTCCAGCGCGGGAAACCGGCGGATGTAGACGTACGACAACCCGGCCACGCCCGGTTCGACGACGATGGATTTCGCCATCCCGTCAGACGCCCAGAGGCGGGCGCACCGCACGGGCTTCCCGCCCGCCTGCGCGCGCACCGTGATGTGCTCGGCTTCGCGGACGCAATCGACCACCTCGGCGTGGTCGTCACCGATCCAGTAGACGACGCCGTCCTCTATCAGGAACCGCTCGCCCGTGTTGAACGGCCCGGCCGCCAGGAGGTCCGCCCGCGCGGCGGCCAGCGGCAGCAGGCACGAGAGCAGCGCCGCGATCCAACGGATTTTTCGCCTCATATGTGTTTCTCCCCGCCTATGGCAGCGGCGTCGCGGGCGTGTATCCGGCCTGCGCGACGCAGCGCTGTCCTTCTTCTGACAGGATCCAGTCGAGGAACCTGCCGCCGGACTGATCCCGGTCCTCGGCCCGGATGACCGCGTAGTAGCGCGTCGTGAACGGATACGCGCCGCTGCGCAGGTTTTCGGGCGTCGGCGCGACGCCGTTGACGCTGATCATTTTGATCGCGTCGTTTTTGTACAGCGTGTCGATGTAATATTTGTAGGTGTAGCCGAGGCTGCTCTCGCTGACGCGCGGCGCGGCGACCGCGTCGACGAGCTGCCCCATGCCGACAAAGGCGTAGTCGGACGGCGGCTCGGCCAGCTTTTTGCCCTGCATCACGATCTGTTCCATCGCCGTCTGGCTGCCGGAATTCTTGGGCCGCTGGTACGCGGCGATCGGCAGGTTCTCGCCGCCGACCTCGGCAAAGCCCGTGATTTCACCGCCGTAAATCGCCTGAATCTGCTCGACGGTCAGGTTGTCGACCGGGTTGTCCCTGTGCACGATGAACACGAACGCGTCGTAGCACACCGGCTCCATCAGGAGTTCCACGCCGCGCGACGCCGCGAGCGCAAGCTCCTCGTCCGAGGGCTGTGTGGCCAGGATCAGGTCGACGGGCCGCGCTTCGTCCATGACCGCGCTTTCGGAAGGAACGCGCGGCGCGATGTTCGGCCTTTTTTCGATCAGGTTGACATACGCGCTGTGGGTCATGTTGAAAAAGACAAAGAACTCAAGATCCAGCTCTGACATGGAAAGGTGCTGCCGCGCGAACTCCATCGCCATCGGCACGGCCACCGTCGAGCCGTCTATGCTCGGGTACGCGCCGTAATCCATCTCGTACAGCGGTTTGCCGCCGACCTGGCCGATGTCCTTCTTTTCGCCCAGCGGGAAGGCGCTTTCGCGGACGATCCTTTCCCAGGTCAGCGGGCGCTCCAGATCCTGATTGATTTGACCGTAAGATCCCTTCTGTTCCGCCCGCGCCGGAAGGCCCGCGAACCCCGCGAGCGCAAGCGCGAGGCACAGACCATAGGCCACACCGATTCTTTGCATGACGCACCTCTTTCCAGTTTGAACGGATATGCGGATAAAACTGGTATCAGATAGCATAAAGACGTACGAAGCGTTGGCAATATTTCACGCGCGGCAGATTTCGCCTGGCGGCGTCCGAAGCGGCGCGGCTGCCGCGCGCTTCTACAATGCAGTTCCTTGTGTCACCGGTTTGCGCAACGCTCATAGGCTCGTTTTTGCTTGAAACGGTTGCGCGGGATTGATGTTCCATGATAAACTGTCTCTGTGGAAAAAAATTGGTAAAAACACATGATTGGCCCGCAGACCGGGCGGAGAAAAGGAGATCGGCCATGAAAAAGTACCTGGGGAAAATGTTGCTCACAGGGATTCTGCTGCTGACCTGTCTGTTCGGCATGACCGCGCTTGCCGAAACAGCGCCGGTGTTGAGCGACACGGACTACGCAAACGAGAACAACTGGATTCTTTTCGGCGGCGACGGGAGCCGGGATGTGGACATCTTTATTGTCTATCCGACCGTCGCCAACAGCGCGGAGGACGCCGACAGGCCGTATGTCCGGCTTGACAGCGAGCTGATGCGCATGGCGGCCACGGGCTGGGCGATGCAGACGGAGGCCGTGGTCGCGGGCGCGGCTAACATCTACGCGCCGCTGTACCGGCAGCTCAACGGCGTGGAGCTGGACGCCCTGACCAGCGAAACCTTCGAGTCCTACACCTGCGCGACGCCGCGCGAGGACATCTTCGCGGCTTTCGATTACTACCTGACAAATGTCAACAAAGGCGAGCGGCCCTTCATCCTTTACGGCCATTCGCAAGGCGCGCAGCTTGTCATCGAGCTGGCCACGACCTTCTTGGGCAACGAGAAGTATGCGCAGCATAACGCGAACCATATCATCACATACGCAATCGGCTGTTCGGTCCTAGAAAGCCAGATCGCCAAAAACCCGAACCTTGCGTTTTCCCAGCGCGCCGATGATGTCGGCGTGATGGTCTCCTGGAACTCGACCGCGCCGAGCGAGGTTGCGTCCGAAGCGTACAAAATCTTCGGCACCTGGAAGCAGGGCGCGCTGATGACCAATCCGCTCACATGGACAACGGACGAAGCGACCGCGCCCGCCGTGCCGTTCGCGGGCATGGTGCCGGGCCCGGCGGGCGCGAGCCCCATGGAAGGCAGCGCAGACGCCACGGTGGACAAGGCGCGTAGCATCCTTGTCGTTTCGACGGTTGACGAAACAAACTATATGTCGATGAGCGTGAAAGTCAGCAAATTTCACCCGTGCGACGTGATGTTTTTCCAGAGTTCCATAAGCCGGAACATTCAGGACCGCATCGCCGCGTTCATGGCGAAGTAATACCAATTCCAAACCTTAGCGCATCGCCGCGCCGGATCTTTTTCCATTGGTATGAAGTAAACGCGGCTGTCACGTTTGGAAGCAGGAAGCGGCAACGGACGAAGGTCTTTGCCGCTTCCTGCTGGTTTGCGTCCCTTTCCTCCCTACCGGTACGCCGGCAGCCAGTCTCCGTGCGCTTTGATCAGGTCGTCGCACATCGCGACGATGTCGTCGATCGAAAGCTCCGCGGACGTGTGCGGGTCGAGCATCGCGGCCTGATAGATATAGTCCTTTTTCAGCGTGCGCGCGGCCTCGATCGTCAAAAGCTGCGGGTTGATGTTCGTGCGGTTCAACGCGGCGCACTGCTCGGGCAGATTTCCGACATACGTCGGCACGACGCCTGACTTGTCGGCGATGCACGGCACCTCGACGACCGCCTCGCGCGGCAGGTTCGGGATCAGCCCGGTGTTCAGCACGTTTCCGCCGAACTTGAACGGGCGGTTAAGCTCCATCGCCTCCATGATGTGGCTTGCGTATTCGTGGGTGCGCTCGTGTGTCAGCAGCGGGTTGGCCGTCAGCTCATGGCCGCGTTCCTTCCATTTTTTGATCTGGTTGACACAGCGTCGCGGGTACTCGTCCAGCGGGATGTTGAACCGTTCGATCAGCTCGGGATACTTTTCCTTGATGAAGTAGGGCATGTATTCCGCGTTGTGCTCGCTCGACTCGGTGACGTAGTAGCCGAACCGCTTCATGATCTCGTAGCGCACCATGTCGCCGTGCTTCTCGGCGCGGGCCGCCGCCTTTTGCTTGATCTCCGGGTACAGATCCTTGCCGTCGCGCGTGACCTCCAGCAGCCACGCCATGTGGTTGATGCCCGCGACCTTCCACTGCACCAGGTCGTCGTACGGCATGTCGAGCCCTTTGAACAGGTGCTCGGCGCAAACCGGCACGCTGTGGCACAGGCCGACTGTTTTGACGTTCGTCAGGCGCAGCATCGCGCCGGTCAGGGCCGCCATCGGGTTCGTATAGTTCAAGAACCACGCGTCCGGGCAGACTTCTTCCATGTCGCGCGCGAAGTCAAGCAGCACAGGGATCGTCCGGAGCGCGCGGAAGATGCCGCCGATGCCGAGCGTGTCGGCGATCGTCTGCCTAAGGCCGTATTTCTTCGGCACATCAAAGTCGGTGACGGTGCAGGGCTCGTACAGGCCGACCTGGATCGCGTTGACGACATAGTTCGCGCCGCGCAGCGCGTCCTTGCGGTTCGGGATGCCGAGGTACGTCTCGATGCGCGCCTTGTCGCCGTTGTTGCGGTTGATCGCGGCAAGCATCGCGCGCGATTCTTCGAGCCGGACGGCGTCAATGTCGTACAGCGCGATGACGCTGTTTTCAAGCGCCGGCGTCAGCATGCTGTCGCCCAGCACGTTCTTTGCGAAAACGCTCGATCCCGCTCCCATGAAAGTGATTTTCGGCATATCGCGTCCTCCGTTTACGATTTGATTAAGCCCTGAACAGTATAACACAGTTCAGGGTTTTTTCAACGAAGAAACGACGTCTGAATGTAGCCGTACTGGCCCATCCACACCACGTGCGACCACGGGCCGGACGTCCCCAGCACATTGACGCCCGCGCCGTCTTCGAGCTTCGCGACGATCTGGCCGTTTCTGTCCGGCGTCTTGCGCATGTTGATGTGGCTGCCCGGGTTTTCAGCCCTCATCTGCGCGCCGCTGTACGGCTGCGCGGCCGGTTCCGGGTTGAAATGCAGCTGGCCGTTATTGATGAACCCGACGGTGTCGCCGATCCGGACGCGCGTCCAGCCTTCGAGCTTTTCGAACGAGAACAAAACCACCATCGGCACGCCGCCGTCATACTGCCCCAGCGCCTTCCCGTTCGTTTTCGGGGTCTCGCGGAGCGTCGTCTTGGCCTTGTTGGCGTCGCTGACGACCGCGGTTCGCAGGTTCTCCGCCTGGGTGACCCACTGGGAGCGCATGAAGCCGGTGCGCCCGTCGGATTCCACGCGCACATACAGCCAACCGTCCGATATGCCGAGCACCAGCACGGCCGTGCCCTGGTCGTAGGAACCCACGGCCGCCGAATCGTCCGTTTCGCGCTCGCGGAGCGCCAGCTTCGTCTCGGGCGGCGTCACGTCGACGATGCCGACCGGGATCGCGCGGGCGACCGCGTCCGCGGCCGCGCCGGTCGCGAGGAACTTGCGCTGCATGAACCCTTCCGCGCCGCCGATCCGCACCTTCGCCCAGTCCGCGGAGACGTCCGAGAGGATTTCCGCCTCGACGCCGTTGAAGTATTTGCGCAGAATCGGCGCGCCGGCCTTCGCGCTCTCGCGCAGGTTCAGCCGGTCGGTCGGGTCGGGGTTGTTAACGACAGCGGTTTCCGCGAACGCGGCCGACGCGGCCAGCGCGATCAGAAGGGCAACCGCAAGCGATGCCAGGCGTCTTTGCTTCATGTGTGCCATCTCCTTCAATTCCATATCCTGCCACATTGGACGCGTGAACACCAATTTTGTTCACTGTGGACGGGGGACAATCGGGCGGCCGTATGCTATAATCATTCGAGGGCGGGCTGTCGGGCGCGCCCGTCAACGCATGGAGGTCAACGCGATGATACCGACGCTGCGCAAACAAAAAATTGTCGAACTGCTGCAGAACCGGGGCGTGCTGTTGCTGCCGGATCTGGTCCGCATGATGGGCATATCGGAATCCACGGTGCGCCGGGATCTCAAGGAACTCGCAAAGGGCGGGGAGATCGAGCTGCTGCGCGGCGGCGGCCTTCGCCTGCACAGCGAAAACGTCGAGATGAACATCGAGGCCAAGCTGCTGATGAACCGCGCGGAAAAGGAACGGATCGCGCGGTGCGCCGCCCGGATGATCTGCCCGGGCGACGTCGTTTTCCTTGATCCGTCGAGCGCGAACTATCTTTTGATCGACCATATCGCCGCGGAACGCGTCACCGTTGTCACCAATTCGATCGCGCACATGAACAAGCTGCTCAAGAGCGATATCCAGGCCGTGATGGTGGGCGGCCAGATCAAAAAGAGCACCAACTCCTGCGTGGGCGCCATCGCGCACAGAACCATCGAGGGCCTGCGTTTCAGCAAGTGCTTTCTGGGGGCCAACGGCATGAGCGTTTCGATGGGCGTTACCAACCACGACCCGCTGGAACAGGCGGTGAAAAGCGCCGCGATCGCAAGCTCCGTAAGCCCCTGTTTTCTGATCGATTCCAGCAAATATGGCGTCGTGGCCATGTGCAGGGTCGCCGGCATCGCCGAGTATGCCATCATCACCGATCGCGCGCGCAAGGAATTGGAGCCGTTTGGGAACATCATTGTGGCGGACTGACGGGTTGCTCAGTCCGCTTATGTTGCAATTACTGGCCTTCGGAAAGGACGTGCGTATCCAAAAGCCAGTGCACATGCGGGGATAAAAATTATATAACAGCATGCCGAAACATGACGCGCCGGTGTCATGTTACAGTGCGTATACTGGCCGTAGGAGAGGGGCGATAGTTCATGGAGTGGTCACAGGTTTTCGGCGCGGACAAGCAACCGAGTTCGGCGCAGCTCGCGGAATTCATCGGAAGCCCGCTGTGGCGCGATCTGAACGCGTTTCTACAAGAGAACTATGAAATCGACCCGGTGTGCAACTACAGCACCTGTACCGGGCAGCCCGGCTGGAATGTCAAATACCAGAAAGCGGGCCGTTCGCTGTGCACGCTTTATCCGATGTCCGGCATTTTCATCGCGCTGGTGGTCATCGGCGCGAAAGAGCAGGCGGAGGCCGAGTTTCTGATGCCAACATTCGGCGAAACGGTGCAAGGGTTGTACGCTAACTCGGTATCCGTCGCGGGCGGCAGATGGCTGATGATTCCCGTGACGGACGACAAGACCCTGGACGATGTGAAGCAGTTGATTCAGACCCGCCGAAAAATCAAGAAGAGGACGTGAAGATAAAAATGGACAAAGACCTCGACGCTGGGCGCGTATTTCGCCAGCAACAATTCCAGCCATTACGACTGGGCGATGACGCGTATATCCAAAACCTAGCGCATTTCATTCGGAGGGCATACGGTCTCGACCCGACCGCCATCGCGCCCGCGAAGCGCGGGTTTTTCGGCGAAACATGGAAACTGGACACGGCGGAGCGCAGCTATTTCGTCAAGCTGGATTACTCTCCCGCCCACCGGTTCATCTACGAGCGCAGTTTCCCTGTGGTGGAACATCTGACGAGTCATGGCATCGGCTTCATCAGCCGCATCGTGAAAACGGCGGACGGCAGATTGTCCGCAGGGTATGACGGCGCTGTGCTGGGCGTCTTCGATTGGATCGACGGCGAGAACATCGAAACCGACGAAACCAAGGGTCCGGAGTACCGGATGCTGGCGAAGGTGTACACCGTTCCGGCGGAGGGCCTCGCCATCCCCCGGGAGGATTTCTCTGGGAGCAGCGCCGAAAAGTTCTTCGCGCAATGGGACACGCTCCCGGACGCGTACACCCGCTCTCTGTTCGAGGCGCGCCGGGAGCAGCTCCTGCGCAGGGCGGCGCGGCTTGCGCACTTTGCCGCCCTGTGCCGGGGCGATACCGCAGGCTTCGTCATCACCCACGGCGACGCCGGGGGAAACTTGATCGTCAGCGGCGAGAAGCACTATCTGGTGGACTGGGACGACCCGATCCTCGCGCCGCCGGAGCGGGACGCTTG
>JAVBOQ010000190.1:0-7769 GCA_031550455.1 Eubacteriales bacterium | reverse complement strand
GTTGCTGTGCCGCCCCATGATTTCACAGACCAGCGTGCGGACGGTTCGCTCGCCAAGCTCATCCGCCGCGTCAAAGTCGATTTCCAACACCCGGTCGCCGTCCATCTGCCGGATGTCCGCGACCTTCGCCGTGCCGATCAGTTTGCGCAGCAGCATGCAGAACATCGGCGGTTCCATAGGGTTGGTTTTCGCCACCGACGTCAGGTGCGCCCGCGCGTTGTTCGCCGAAGCGCACAGCAAAAGCCTCTGCGACCCGGCCGCGCCGCGAAACTGTATATGCAGCTCATCCCGCTCCGGCTGCGACACGCGCTCGACGCGCGCGCCGGCGATTTTTTCGCGCAGTTCCCGGACAATAAAGCCCAACAGCAATCCATCCAAAGCATTCACCCCGCCCGGCTATTATATCGTTCGGAACGCGCCGTGTAAAGGCGGCATCGCGCAATCGCGCAAACGTGTCCTAAACATCAAACGCCCGACATATGGTAAATCGACAAAGGAGTGATGTGCGTGAAGTTTGGGAAATGGACGCTCAAACGCGAATATTTGGAACGCGTGCTGATCGGCGGCGCGGCCGCGCTGGTGCTGTTCCTCGCGGCGCGCGGGACTCAGACGCCTCTGGTGGAACCTCCGTATACCGACACGCCGGAGGAACGCCAGACCGTCGCCGAGGCGACCGTGCCGATGCAGGCGACGACGCTGTACGACCGAGACGGCGGCGGATACCTCGTGCCCGTCACGATGCAGGTGCCGCAGCAGCAGGGCTTCGCGAAAGCGACGCTGTCATTGATGACGTCAAACCCATTGAACGACATGGAGGCGGCGTCGCTCGGGCTTTTGACGGTCGCGCCCGCCGGGACGACGTTTGACTTAAACATCGTCGACGGGCACGCGCGCGTCGACATGAGCAGCGAGGCGCTGAGCGCGGCCGACGCGGAGCAGGAAAGCCTGATGGTGTCCGCGATCGTCGAGACGCTGACGACGTTTGACACGGTCGATTCGGTCGAGTTCCTGGTCGGAGGGCAAAAACGCAGCAAATTGACGCACGGGACGAGCGTCGCAGGCGTTTTTGCGGGCGGCGGCGTCAACCTGGAGAGCGTCTCGGCCGGCGCGGACGTGAGCGGCGCGGAAACGGTGATGCTGTACTTCCCGTCGGAATCCGGCCGCATGCTGGTGCCCGTGACGCGCGTCGTTTACGGCGAGGCGGACATCAATACCGCCGTGCTGGAACTGCTCAAGGGCCCGAAGCCGGACAGCGGGCTTTCCAAAGCGGTGCCGAAGGACTGCGGGCTGATCGATGTGTCCGTCAAGGACGGCGTGGCGATCATCAACCTGTCGAAGGAGTTTGAGGAAGTTGTGTCGCAGGCGGACGGCGGAAAATACGCGCTGCGCGCGCTGCAATTGACCAGCAGCCGCTTCCCGGGCGTCAACCGCGTGGAGTTCCAGGTCGAAGGCAAGCCGTTCACGATCGAGAACGTTCCCGCTAAACCGACGTTTGTCAACAGCGCGGACGAAATCGAGGCGTGGTTCCCCGGCGTGTTGGAGGTTGAGTAATCCGCGCGCCGTGGTATAATGCAGGTACAAAAGCAAAGGAGGGCATGCTATGCCCCTTCGTCCGGTGTCTATTTCACCAAACTTTCTGAAAACGGCTTCCTCCTGTCTGATTGAGTGCGGCGGCACGCGCGTCCTTTGCACGGCGACCGTGCAGGACTCCGTGCCGCCGTTTTTGCGCGGCGCTGGGCGCGGCTGGCTGACCGCCGAATACGCGATGCTGCCCGCGTCGACCGGGTCGCGCAAGGCGCGAGACGGCGCGCAGCGGGACGGGCGCGGCGTGGAAATCTCCAGGCTGATCGGCCGCTCGCTCCGGCAGGCGGTCGACCTGACAAAGATTGGCGAAAGGTCAATCACGATCGACTGCGACGTGCTCGAGGCGGACGGCGGCACGCGGTGCGCGTCGATCACCGGCGGGTTTGTCGCGCTGACGCTGCTGGTCGACCGGCTGATCCGCGCCGGGACGCTGTTCGCCTCGCCGATCGTGCGGCAGGTCGCCGCGGTCAGCGCGGGCGTCGTCGGCGGCGCGCCGACGCTGGATCTGTGCTACGCCGAGGACAGCCGCGCGGATGTCGACCTGAACGCGGTGATGGACAACCTGGGCAACTTCATCGAAATACAGGGGACGGGAGAAGGGAACGTGTTCCCGCGCGAAACGCTCGACGCGCTGCTGATGCTCGCGGCGGAGGGCACGAAGGCGCTCTGCCGGGCCCAGCGGGACGCGCTCGGCGAAGCCGCGCGCTGGATTGCCCCTGAAAAGCCCCGGCTGATCCTCGGGACAAACAACCCGCACAAGGTCGCGGAGCTCAAAGCGCTGTTGCGGGATCGGTTCGACGCGGTCTCCCTGAAGGAAGCAGGCCTTTCGATTGACGTCGACGAAACCGGCGCGACATTCGCCGAAAACGCCGTGCTGAAGGCCGAGGCCGTGACGCGCCGCACCGGGTGCGCCGCGCTCGCGGACGATTCCGGGCTGATGGTGGACGCGCTCGGCGGCGAGCCGGGCGTCCTGTCGGCGCGGTACGCGGGTTCGCACGGCGACGACGCTGCCAACAACCGGTTGCTATTGCATAACCTCGCCGGGAAACCGCGCCCGGTCACAGCGCGATTCGTCAGCGCGATCGCGTTGACGCGGCCGGGACGTGCGCCGCTGGTCGTCGAAGGCCGCGTCGAAGGGACGATCCTCGACGCGCCGCGCGGGTGCGGCGGGTTCGGGTACGACCCGCTGTTTCTCTATGAGACCAGCGAAACGTTTGCCGAAATGTCCGACGGGGCGAAGAACCGTGTCAGCCACCGCGCGCGGGCGGCCGCCGCGCTTCTTTCTGCATTGGAGGCGGAAAAGGCATGATCGTGGCGTGCGCGAGCGACGCCCACGGCGCCCGGGACGCGCTGCACCGCATGATTGACCTGCTGCCGCAGGTCGACGCGTTCTGCTACCTCGGCGACCGCGACGCGGACGGCGACCTGATCGAGGCGCTGCTGTCACAGCGGCAGCCCGCCGCCGCCTTCTTCGCGGTGGCGGGCAACAACGACCTGATTTCAGACCGCGCGCTGACGGTGGAAACGGAACTCAGCCGCGCACGGGCGCTGCTGACGCACGGGCACCTGTTCGGCGTCAAGCAGTCGCCGATGCGGCTTTTGTACGCCGCGAAGGAGCGCGGCCGCGATCTGGCGCTGTTCGGCCACACGCACGAGGCGTATTCGGAATGCGTCGACGGCGTCTGGCTTGTCAACCCGGGCGCGCTGTTCCGAGGCCGCTGGGCGCTGATCGAAATCGGGGACGCGCTTTGCGTGCGGCATATGACGACATGATGCGTTTACCCAAGGTAGGCGAGCAAGGCGGTCTGCTTCGGCATGCCGCGCGTGATTTCAATCGTGTCGGTATCGTATGCGCGCGCGTCGTCACGCAGCGCCGTGAACGCGTCCAGTGTGCCGATGACCGGGAAGCCGAACGTTTCCGACCGGTAATGCATTGGGATCACCACGGCCGGCGCAAGCGTCTCCGCGACCGCGTGCGCCGTCTTCGCGTCGATCGTGTAATGCCCGCCGACCGGGATCATCAGCGCGTCGACGCGCCCGATCGCCTCGATCTGTTCGCGCGTCGGCATGTGCCCGAGATCGCCGAGGTGCGCGGCGCGCACGCCGCAGGCCTCGAGCACATGCACGGTGTTCCCGCCGCGCAGCGCGCCGCCCCGGTCGTCGTGCGCCGTTTCGACGCGGGTGATCTGAAAAGGCGGCGGGACGTCCGCCGGGACGACGCGCACCGCGCCGGTATACCCGTGATCCTCGTGCGCGTGGCTGCACAGCACGGCGTTCGCGTCCGCGCGAAGCCGCGAAAGCCCCGGCACCATGCCGTCGATATACGGGTCGATCACGATCGAATAGCCTTCCGCGCTGATGTGAAAGCACGAATGCCCAAGCCACCTGAGTTTCATGTGCCGATGTCTCCTTTCACGTCCACCCAGACCGGAAGATGGCCGGTATAGGGCAAAAACACGTTGAAAAAGTCCGCGGCGTCCAGCACAACGGTCGCACGGTTGTCGCACGGGTGAAACGCGAGGCGCGCGTATGGCAGCAGCCGGTCATCTACGACGAGCTGCACGCGCCTGCCGCTGTCGTGATGAAGCCCAAGCGGGCTGACCGCGCCAGCCTCGAGCCCCAACAGCGACGGCAGCAGCGCGTCGGGCGCGAAGCTCAGCCGCGACACGCCGAGCGCCCTGGACGCAGCGGCGGTGCGAAACGGCGCGTCGTGCGGCGTCAGCATCAGGAAAAAGGCGGTCTGCTGCCGGTTGCATAGAAACAAGTTTTTCGGCATTTCCACAGCCGTCCAGTCGATGCCCGGGATCGCAAGGCAATCCTCCATCGTCCATACGGCCGGATGTTCGTACACCGTGCCGTGCAGACCGCATGCATCCAGCGCCAGCAGCGCTTTTCGCCTTTGTTCCATATTAACTCCTTGCATATCGAACAGTTTTTGCGTATAATGTTGCATATCGTCGTATACGGGATCCCGATGCCGCCGGCCGCCGGGCGTCAACCGAAGATGAAAGGAGCTTATGTCCTTTGATTCATCTGATCATCAACCCGACCGCGGGGAACGGTTACGCTTTTCGCGTCGGGGCGCAGTTGGTTGAGTTCCTGCAGGGCCGCAAAATCGCGCATACGGCGTCGGTGACAAAGCGCCCGGGCGAGGCGACGGCGCTCGCGCGGGAGGCCGCCAGAAACGGCGCGGCCACGGTTGTCGCGGTCGGAGGCGACGGGACGGTGACTGAGGTGATGCGCGGCATCTGCGGCACGCGCGCCGCGCTTGGCATTGTCCCAGCCGGTACCGGCAACGACTTCAGCAAGTCGCTCGGCATTCCCAAAAAACCGAGCGAGGCGATGGAGTTCATTCTGAGCCATCCGCCGCGCCCTGTGGACGTCGGCCAGGTCAACGACCGGCTGTTCCTGAACGTCTGCGGTACCGGCTTTGACGTGTGCGTGCTCGACGCGATGCAGCGCGCGAAGAAATACATGCGCGGCATGTTGCCGTATCTCTGGGGCGTCGTGCGCACGATTCTTACATACCGGCCGGCCATGATCACGTTTGAAATCGACGGCGGGGAACCTTTTGTGAAGCCGCTGCTGCTGCTCGGCGTGGCGAACGGGCGCTACATCGGCGGCGGCATGTGCGTCGCGCCCGACGCGCAGCCGGACGACGGCCGGTTCGACCTGATCATGGTTGACGCGATGCCCAACTGGAAAATGCCCCGGTATCTGTTAAAGCTCGTCAGCGGGCGGATCCGCGAGATCCCGGGCGTCTCTTTTTTGCGCTGTCAGCGCGTCACGATGCGCGCGCAGGGCATGCGCTTTAACATGGACGGGGAGATCGACCCGCTTGACGAGGCGACGTTCACGATCCGGCCGGGCGCGCTGAAGGCGCACTGGTGATCATTCGTCGACCACCTCGACGTTTTCCCTGCCGAACACGTCAAAAACGTTCTGCAGCACGCTCTTTTGCCTGACCGTGTTCGTCACGGGTGGGCTTTCGAGCTCCAGCGAAAGCGTGAGCTGCTTGCCCGAAGCCGCGCTGAGCGCGGCCTCGATTTTTTGCGGCCTGTCGCCGCCCTTTAGCATGTTCATGTTGATTTCATTCGCGCGGGGAAACATTGCGCGGACGCAGTCGTCCTGGACGCCCGCGAACCGCGCCATCCGAAGCTGCGCGAACAGCCCGGGCTCGTCTCGTTTGAGCAGCTTGAGCGCGGCGTCCCAGACGCCCTCGCCGCTGACGGGCGGCGGAGTTTCCTTTTCCGGTTTGGCGGATTTTTGTTCTTTCGCCTCCCGCGGCGCGCTATCGGCGTTGGATTTCGGCGCGGGCGGCGCGATCATTCCGGACTGCATCGCCTTTTCAAGCAGCTCCACGCGCGCGGACAGCGCGCCGCCGCCCTCGGACTGCGGCGCGGCGGTTTCGAGCTTCTTTTCCAGCAGGTCGAGCCGCGCGGCCAGCGTTTCCAGACGCAGCTCCGCGGACGGCAGGCAGGCGCGCACCGCCGCCGCCTCCAGCGCGACGCGCGGCTGACCGGACCAGCGCATGTCGGTGTCCGCGTTCATGAACAGATCCAGCAGCGACAAAAGCCGCTCGCGCGACGACTTTTTCGCCTGCGCGCGGAAACGGTCCGCGTCCTCGTCGGTCGTATCCAGCAGATCCGCGAGCGCGTCCCCGCAGCTTTGCGACAGCATCAGCGCGCGCAGGTGATCCGTGACGTCGCGGGCGAACACCTGCGGCTCGCGTCCGTCGCGCACCAGCGCGTCGATGTCGGAAAGCGCGGCTTTCGCGTCGCCGTCCAGGATATGGTCGGCAAACGCGAACAGAAAGCCGCGGTCCGTCGCGCCGAGCACCTCGCGCACAAGCGCGGCGTCAACCGAGCCGCCGCCGTAGGACAGGCACATGTCGAGGAGGCCGATCGCGTCGCGCATGCCGCCTTCCGCGGCGCGGGCGATCAGCGAAAGCGCGTCCGGGCGCACGTCGCCGCGCTCGCCCGCCGCGATCGCGGTGAGCCTGTCGACGATCACCCGCGACGGGAACCGCCGGAAGTCGTACCGCTGGCATCTGGAAAGCACCGTCGCGGGCAACTTGCGCGGCTCGGTCGTGGCGAGGATGAAAATCGCGTGCGCCGGCGGCTCCTCGAGCGTCTTGAGCAGCGCGTTGAACGCGCCCGCCGACAGCATGTGCACCTCGTCCACGACATACACCCGGTACCGGCCGTGCTGCGGCGGATATTTGATTTTTTCGCGAAGGTCGCGGATCTCGTCAACGCCGTTGTTCGACGCCGCGTCGATCTCGACCACGTCCAGGTTGTTTTCGGCCGCGAGCGCCTCGCATGCCGCGCACCGGCCGCACGGATCGCCGTTCTCAGGCGACAGGCAGTTGACCGCGCGGGCCAGGATCTTCGCGCAGGTCGTCTTGCCGGTGCCCCGGCTACCGCAGAAAAGATAGGCGTGCGAAACGCGCCCGGACGCGACCTGGTTGCGCAGCGTCGTCACCAGGGCGTCCTGCCCGACGACATCCTGAAACCTCGTCGGCCGCCATTGCCGGTACAGCGCCTGCGTCGCCATGCGCATCCCTCCGTTCCTGTGCGGACATTATCCCACACCGTACGCGGTTTTGCAATTGTTGACGGGGCGATGAAGGGGATGTTATACTTCATATAGGGCCGCCGCGCCTCAAGGAGGATTCGTCATGAAAAAGATATGCGTGTTTTTTCTCATATGCGCGCTGCTCGCGTCCGGCTTCGCCGTCGCGGACGGGCAGGATCGCCCCGCGATTGCGAAATCGCTGTTCGAAAAGCTGCTGGCGTCGGAGATTGACGGCGCGTATGAAATGCTGGACGACGCGGTCAAGGCGCAGCTTACCAAAGAAGCGCTGGGCGCGATCATCGGCCAACTGACGCCGATGACCGGCGGGTTCGTTTCCTTTGGCGATGTGGAAGAGGCCGGAAACGCGGTCGTGCTGCACATCTTGATGGAAAAAATGGGCCTGATGATGCAGGTCGCGGTTGGCGCGGACGACAGGATTCAAGGGCTGTTCTTCAATCTGGAACCGCTGCCCGTGGCAGAAGCGGACGACGGCGTTGACTATGCGGTGGAAGCCGAGGCGGTGATCCGGCAACTGCTCGCGGGCGAAGCGCAGACTGTCTATGACCGCCTGACCGACGCGATGAAGGCCGCCGCGCCGCTTGAACAAT
>JAVBOQ010000213.1:0-10682 GCA_031550455.1 Eubacteriales bacterium | reverse complement strand
ACCGCGACCAGCGACAGCAGGAACGCCGTGCCCTGCACGCTCATCGCCGCGCCCGCGACGGCGCTGAGCAGGATGCCTATCAGGTGCATTGGGAAACCTCCGTAAGAATAGACTAACCGTAGTGTGCGCAAGGACGGCCCGGTTATACCGGCGCGCGAGAGCCGAAAGGAGAATGCAAATGCGAACTTTGATCGCTTACGCGACGAAGTACGGCGGAACCCGTACGTGCGCGGAGAAGCTTTCGAAAATGCTGCCGGGCGATACGGATTTATTGGAATTGTCACGCGCGACGGCCGCCGACCTGTCACCCTATGACGCCGTGATTGTCGGCACGTCGGTTTACATGGGCAAGCCGCGCAAGGAGGCGGTCTCGTTCTGCGAGCGCAACCGTAACGCGCTGCTGACGAAAAAACTGGGCCTGTTCCTTTGCTGCATCCAGGATCAGGACAAGGTCGTCGCGCAACAGCTTTCGATGGCGTTTCCGCAAAAGCTCAGGATGCACGCGGTCGCGGCCGGCGCGCTCGGCGGGGTTATTGAGCATAGCAAGCTGAATCGGTTGGACGCGCTGCTCATGAAAATGATCGGCGGCAGGAAGGCGAAGGTTGTACCCGTGGAAACGGTCAACACGCTGTCGAACGACGCGTTCGATCGGTTTTTGCGGGTGTTTTTGGGGTGAGGTGGCGGGAGGGACGCCAAGGAGGCTCTGCCTCCTTGGATCCTCCGCTTAAGGGCCATTGGCCCTTAAGAATCCCATCTTAGGAGGTGACCGTTCCTTCCGCGCATATCCCCGCGCTTCCCGGGCGACAATGACCCCGGAGGGATGCGCGTGTTGACGATGCTATGCCGGGTGATCATTTTGTTTTTGTTTGCCGTCGTGATGATGCGGACGATGGGCAAGCGGCAGATCAGCCAACTGCAGCCGTTCGAACTTGTCATCGCGATCATGATCGCCGAACTCGCCGCGTCGCCGATGGAGGACATCGGCGTGCCGCTTTTATACGGCATCGTGCCGATGCTGGCCCTGCTGATCCTGCACAGCGCGCTGGCGGTGATGAGCCTCAAAAGCCAGCGGTTGCGCGGATGGATCAGCGGCACGCCGAGTGTCCTTGTCAAAAAGGGCGTCGTGCAGGAAGCCGAGCTGCGCCGCAACTGCTATGATCTAAACGATCTGCTCGAGGAACTGCGCGCCTCCGGCGTGCTCAGCCCCGCTGAGGTCGCCACGGCGATTTTGGAGACGAGCGGCAAGATGAGCGTGTTTCCGTCCGCGCAGAACCGGCCGGTCACGCCGAAGGATATCGGCATCCAGACGGAATACGAGGGCATTCCGCTGACGCTGGTGCTCGACGGCGAGGTGCAGGGGCGGAACCTGTCGGTGGGCGGCCTCGACGAGAACTGGCTTCGCAAGGCGCTCGCGTCGATGGGCTTTCGCGGCCCGCGCGATATTTTTCTCGCGAGCCTCGACACCCAGGGCATGCTGTTCGCGCAGGAGCGCGGCGAGAACGCGCGGATGAAGATCTCGCGGGTGCTCGAGCCTGAGCAGGTGCGCTGGTAATGGGCAAAAAAATTGTGCTGGTAGCGATCACGCTGCCGATTTTGATCATCGCCGGGTTCCTGAGCATGTGGTTCACCCAAGGGCTGTCGGAGGAATACTGTCAGTTGACGCGTCAGGCGGAAGAGCGTGTGCAGGCGGGCGACTTTGCGGCCGCGCAGCAGACGCTGACCGAGCTTGCAACGAAATGGGACAAAATGGAACCGCTTCTCCAGATGTGGATCTGCCACGCGGATACCGACGGGGTCGCGGCGCACCTGCGCGGCGCGCAGGCAGGGCTGATGGCGCGGGACACCGCCGCGTTTCTGCTGGAGAGCGCCGCGCTGACCGAAGCGCTTGAGCACCTGCACCACCGGGACGCGTTGACATGGAGCAATCTGTTGTAGCGTCTTTGCGTATTTTGTGAATCATAGCGCATGCCTTCGCGGATCATTTCGCGAGCGCTTCCGGCCGCCGTGCGCTAAAAAAGACGGGGCCGCCGCTTTGTCTTGATGCGGCAACCCCATGGAAATCGGTTTCAATTCGGCGGCGTGGGACGGCGCGTTTCATCCGCCAACGCGAACACGGACAGAATTTCGGGCGGATACGCATTCACACGTGCCGAATGCTGTGCGGACAGTTCAGAGCGAACCCTCGCCGCAATACGTGCAACCCGAATGTTCGCAGGTTACGGAAATGCCATCGCAACCGCAATCTTCATCGTAGCACGAAAAGCAGCAGGGATAGTCGACCGGCGGTTCATCCGTGCATTCGAAGCAGTCCGGGTGACTGCACGGATTATATATGTCGCAATCGCAAGCTACGTATCCGCACATTTCACAGCAGGGATACTCCCCGCAGAAGAGACAGCCTTCGTGCTCGCAGGGGGACTCAAAGCCGCAGACACAATCATAGGCGCCGGCGAGATCGCAGAACAGGCAGCAATCGCTGATGAACAAGAAGCGCAGTACCGGGAGTTCGATCGCGCCCTTTTGAATCAGCCGCTTCGCGGGGTGGTCGGCGGTCGGATGGCCGTGAACCGGTTGGACGGTGGTGTACTTGCGGAGGTCTTCGCCGCCGAGATACGGTCTGTTGAAATCCGCGAGCGCGCCGCTGAGGGACAGCAGCATCAGGAGGGTAAGTACCAGTGCGACAAGTTTCTTCATTTGTGCCTCTCTCTTTTCCAGTATTTGCCAGATCATACCACAGCAACGGAAAAGTGTCAATTCCTGTTGTGCGCACGTTCGGTGCGGTTTCATTTGCAACGAAAACGCGCTGCCCCTTCTGCCGCCGCTGGATTTTTCCGTCCGATTATGGTAAACTGTGACAAAAGAACCGCGGGTTAGGATGTGATACGATGCTATTGGTTGGCAACGGTCTGTTGCTTACGCTGGATGAAAAGATGACGCGGCTTGAAAACGGTTGCGTGGCTATCGACGAAGGAATCATCGCCTCGGTCGGCGGCACCGCCGCGCTGAAGGCGCGCTATCCGGGCGCTGACTTCATCGACGCGAAGGGCAAGCTGATCATGCCCGGATTCATCAACGTACATCACCATATTTACAGCGCGTTCGCGCGCGGCATGAACCTCGGCGGGCCGCCGTCCGCGAGCTTCCTGGATGTGCTCAAGACGCTCTGGTGGCGCATGGACAAGGCGCTGACGCTCGAAGACGCGACGTATAGCGCGTATGTCACGCTGATCGACTGCATCCGGAACGGCGTGACGACGGTGTTCGACCACCATGCCAGTCCGAACGCGGTCGAAGGCGGGCTGTTCGCGATCGGCGATGTGGCGCGCGAACTGGGCCTGCGCGCGTCGCTTTGCATGGAAGTGTCCGACCGAGACGGCGAGGCGGTCGCGGACGCGCTGATCGGCGAGAACCTCGCGTGGCTGAAAGCCTGCCGCGAATGGAAAAACGACCGGCTGCGGGGCCTGTTCGGCCTGCACGCGTCGTTCACGATCGGCGACAGGACGATGGCGCGCTGCGCGGAAATGATTGACGCGCGCGACGGATTCCATGTACACGTCGCCGAGGGAACGACCGACGCGATCGACGCGATGGACAGGTACCACATGCAGGTGGTCGAGCGGCTCGACAGGTTCACCGTGCTTCGCCCGAACACGACGGCGGTGCACTGCATCGCGATCACCGACGACTGCATGGATATTCTCAAGGCGCGCGATGTCTGTGTCGCGCACAACCCGGAGAGCAACATGAATAACGCGGTCGGCGTGTCGCGCGTGCTCGATATGCGCAGAAAAGGCGTGCTGGTCGGCCTCGGCACCGACGGGTACACCAGCGACATCCTGGAATCCTACAAGGTCGCGCCGATTCTGCAGCGGCATTTCGCGAAGAACCCGAGCGTCGGGTTCATGGAGACTGCCGACATGCTGCTGCGCGGCAACGCCGCGATCGCCGCGCGGTCGTTCGACAGGCCGCTGGGCGTTCTGAAAGAGGGCGCGCACGGCGATGTGATCCTGCTTGACTACGACCCGCCGACGCCGGTCGGCGATGACAACCAGATCGGTCACATCCTGTTCGGCCTGACCGGCCGCATGGTCGACACGACGATCGTCGGCGGGCGCGTGCTGATGCGCGGCCGCGAGATCCTGACCACGGACGCGCCCGCCGTGTTCGCGGCTGCGAGAAAGGTTGCGGCAAAGCTGTGGGCGCGTATATAACCGCGAAAGGAGGAAGAACCCTGCTCCGCGGCGGCGCGCTCGCGCTTTCCGGCGGTGAGGCGCACGCGGATCTGCTGATCGAAGGCGAGACGATCGCCGCGATCGGCGAAAACCTGTCGGCGGACGGCGCGGAAACCGTCGATGTGTCCGGCTGCCACGTGTTGCCCGGCGCGATCGACACGCACACGCATTTTGACCTGCCGGTTTCCGGCACGGTGACAGCCGACGACTTCGATTCCGGCACGCGCGCGGCGATCCTCGGCGGCACGACGGCGGTGCTCGACTTTGCGACGCAGAACCGGGGCGGCACGCTGCGCGCGGCGTACGAGGTCTGGCGCGGCCGGATGGACGGCAAGGCGCACTGCGACGTCGGGTTTCACATGGCGATCACCGACTGGAACGACCGGACGGCTGCCGAAATCGCGGACATGGACGCGCTCGGCGTCACGTCGTACAAATTTTACATGGCCTATCCGGCGCTGATGGTCGAAGACGACGCGATCTACGCGGCACTCAAACACATCCGCGCGTTCGGCGGCCTCTGCGGGTTCCACTGTGAAAACGGAAGGCTCGTGAACGCGTTGGTCGCGGAACAAAAGGCAAAAGGCAACCTGTCCCCGGCCGCGCATCCGTTGTCGAGGCCGCCGGAGGTCGAGGCGGAGGCGGTCGCCCGGCTGTTGCGCATCGCGCGGCTGGCGGACGCGCCGGTCAACATCGTGCATTTGTCGAGCAAACTGGGGCTTGAGACAATCCGCTGGGCGCGCGCGCCGGGCCAGCGGGTTTTCATCGAGACATGCCCGCAGTATCTGCTGCTCGACGACGGCCTGCTTTCCCGGGACGACGGCGCGAAGTTCGTCTGCTCGCCGCCGCTTCGCAAAAAACAGGACGCGGAAGCGCTGTGGCAGGCGGTCGCGTCCGGCGAGATCGCCACCGTCGGCACGGATCACTGCGCGTTTAACTACGCGGGGCAAAAGCTGACCGGCAGGAACGACTTTTCGACGATCCCGAACGGGCTGCCGGGCGTCGGGCACCGCGTCGCGCTGATGCTGTCGGAAGGCGTGGCGAAGGGACTGCTGACGCTTGCGCAGGCGGTGCGGGTTCTGTGCGAAAACCCGGCGCGGCTGTTCGGGCTGTACCCGAGAAAGGGCGTGCTGGCCGCCGGAAGCGACGCGGACATTGTCGTTTGGGATCCGGCGCGGGCTGGCGTGATCCGCGCGGAGACCCAGGCGCAGCGGGTCGATTATACGCCATACGAAGGATTTGTCACAACCGGCGGCGTGCGCGACGTGTGGCTTCGCGGAACGCGCGCGGTGCGGGATGCGCGCCTCGAAACGCCGCAAAATGGCCGTTTCCTGCAGCGAAACCGCTCTTTTGCGTGTGCCCGGTGAAAAACTTTGAAATATCTGTTTGGAAAAGCAGGAAAAGCCCGCGCCACGGCGAATAGAGGGGCGTTAAGCCCAACAAAATAAGGATTGCAAGCAAAACAAGGAGGTTACCCTACATGAACAAAACAGAACTGTGCGCTGCGGTCGCCGCGAAGACCGGCTTTGCGAAGAAGGACGCGGAAAAGTTCGTCGGCGCCTTCGTCGAGACAGTTGTCGAAACGCTGCAAAAGGACGAGAAGGTTCAGGTCGTCGGCTTTGGCACCTTTGAGGTGAAGAGCCGCCCGGCGCGCAAGGCGCGCAACCCGCGCACCGGCGCCGAGATCGAGATCGCGGCGACCAAAGCGCCCGCCTTCAAGGTCGGCAAAGCGCTCAAGGACAGCGTGAAGTAACCCATCGCAGCTTTGGAGGCTGTCGCGATAGCGAAGGACGCCGGGGTTTTGCCCTGTATCCCTTCAAGGGGATTTTACGGGCGAAACCTCCTGGTGGTCTTTCGTTTTACGCGGCGGCCCCTTTTTATGTTGAAACCCTGGAGGAATTATGCGTCTTGATAAGTTTCTGAAGGTCTCCCGGATCATCAAGCGGCGCACGGTGGCGAACGACGCCTGCGACGCGGGCCGCGTGTCGGTCAACGGCAAACCGGCGAAGCCCGGCGCCGAGGTCAAGGCCGGCGATGTGTTGGAAATCCGCTTTGGCGACAAGGTTGGCAGGTTTGAAATCGTTACGATCGCCGAACACGCGGCGAAGGCCGACGCGGCGGAGATGTACCGCGCGCTGGCGCCGTGAGCGTCTTCGCTTTGGTTGTCGCGGCCGGTTCCGGCGAGCGGATGGGCCTTGGCCGCAACAAGGCGCTGTTAGCGCTTGGCGGCCGCAGCGTGCTTTCGCGCAGCGTGCAGGCGTTCGACGGGCTGGTGGACGCGGTGATTGTCGTCGCGGCGGAGCGGGATCTTGAAAGGGTGCGGGAAGCCGCGCCGGGCGCGCTTGTCGTCGTCGGCGGCGCGACGCGCCAGCAGTCGGTGCTGCGCGGGCTTGAACAGGTCGGAAGCCGGGCTGATATCGTGCTGGTGCATGACGCCGCGCGGCCGTTCGTTTCACGCGAGGTGATATTGCGCTGCGTCGAGTCCGTCCGCAGGAACGGAAGCGGCGTGGCCTGTCTGCCGGTCAAGGACACGACCAAGCGCGTCAACCACGACAACACCGTGCTCGACACGCTGCCGCGCGACACGCTGCGCGCGATGCAGACGCCCCAGGCGTTCAAGGCGGGCGCGCTGCGACGTGCGATCGAGGCGCTGGAAGCCCAGGGATTGACCGCGACCGACGACGCGGGCGCGATGGAGGCCGCCGGTGAGGCGGTGTATCTGGTCGACGGCGACGAGCGCAACATCAAACTGACGACGCGGGAGGATCTTCGGATGGCGGAATTTCTGCTTGGCGGCGACGCGGGCGCGCCGTCCCGCGTGGGGTACGGCTTTGACGCGCACCGGCTCGCCGAGGGCCGCGCGCTGGTGCTCTGCGGCGTCACGATCCCGTTTGAAAAAGGCCTGCTCGGCCACAGCGACGCGGACGTCGCGCTGCACGCGCTGATGGACGCGCTGCTCGGCGCGGCGGCGCTCGGCGACATTGGCGCGCATTTTCCGAGCGATGACCCGCAGTACAAGGGCATTTCGTCTCTGGAGCTTTTGCTGCGCGTCGCCGCGCTTTTGAAGGAGCGGTGCTACGCCGTGCGCAACGTAGACATCACGATTGTCGCCGAGCGGCCGAAGATCAAGCCGTATGTGCCCGACATGATCGCGAAGGTTTCAGAAGCGCTCGGCATACCGTCCGACGCCGTCAGCGTCAAGGCGACGACGACCGAGGGCATGGGGTTTGAAGGCGAGGGGAAAGGAATGTCCGCGCACGCGGTGGCGACGGTGACGGCCGGGACGGTCGCGTAGCCGCGCGCGGTGAAAGGAGCGCCGATGAAAAGAACGCTGGACGCCTTTACAATTTGCGGGCTTGCGATCTTCGCCGTCACGATGCTGGTCGACCGCCTGATCGTCACGATTCCCGATGTGCCGAAGCTGTTACTGCTGCTCGCGTCGATTGTCCTTCTCCTGATCGGAATGGTTCGGTTGCGCAGGGCGATGACGCGCAGATAAAAAAAGGACGCAGCGCAAGCGGGCAGCGCCAGCAACGCGGCATCCTCTTGTTTGTGTCGGCATTTTGGTCTATGCGGTTCGGCAGGCGCAACCGTGGCGAACGCCGGATTACGGCGCGGGCGGATCGGTTTCGATCAGTATCCAGCGAACCGGAAGCTCTACGGGGGCGACCTGTCCGTTGTTCAAAGTCATGCGCAGAAGATGCAGGTCAATTCCTTTTCGCTGCATTTCTTCTTCGTTCGCTTTGATCCAAACGAGCAGCGACGGGATGTATCCTTTTAGTTCGCCGCTTGCGAGAATCGACGTGTTCCACGCTTTCACGGGACCCACAAGCGCGCTGATGGCTTTTTTGCCGGTGCAGACAGCCGTCAGGGTGTTGCGAAGCTTGTTCAGCGCCCTGGACTGCGAGTCGTCCAGCTTCGGTCCGGGCTTTGGGATGGACGTTAACGCAACGGCCAGCGAAGCCGAACAGAGAAGGGCCATAGCGAGGACTAAAGCGACATATTTTTTCATGTCAAGCACCCCATCAGCATTTTTTTCATTGTACCATTCGGCAGGCGGCTTTGTCAATTTTTGGGGCGACAGCCCTCAGGGCGGTTTCATTTGAACTGTAGAAGTGAGCAATCCCGTAGCTCGAGGCGTGTGAACGCAAACGCATGAACCTCAGTTCATGCGTTTGCTCTGCGATAGCCCTTTTTTGCGTACTCGCGGTGCGATCCTTTGTTTGCCTTTTCCCGCCGTTCCCGTTGCGGTTTCCGTCAAAATGTCTTATAATATCCAAAACACTTCCGGGAGGGCGGCCATGAACCTCGAGCAACTGATCGAAAGCCTCCGCGCGTCGCCCGCTTTCCTGAAAAACGTCACCCGGTGGGAGACGATTCCGGCGCGCCCGGCGCGCTTGGCCGGGTTCCCGGACGGCATCGATCCGCGCATTCCGGACGCGCTCCGCGCGCGCGGCGTGCAGTCGCTGTACACGCACCAGCGGCAGGCGGTGGACGCGATCCTCGCCGGAGAAAACATCGCGGTCGTCACGCCGACGGCCTCCGGGAAAACGCTATGCTACAATTTGCCCGTCTTGAACGCGATCCTCAAAAACGAGGACGCGCGGGCGATTTATATCTTCCCGACGAAGGCGTTGTCCGCCGATCAGTCGAACGAGCTGCAGGAGCTTGTTACGGCGCTGGACGCGCCGGTCAAGGCGTTCACGTACGACGGCGACACGCCGGCCGCCGCGCGCCGGTCGATCCGGCAGGCCGGGCATGTCGTCGTGACCAACCCGGACATGCTGCACGCCGCGATTCTGCCGGGCCACACCAAATGGATCAAGCTGTTTGAAAACTTAAAATACGTCGTCATCGACGAGATCCACGCGTACCGCGGCGTGTTCGGGTCGAACCTCGCCAACGTCATCCGGCGGCTGAAGCGCATCGCCGCGTTCTACGGCAGCAAACCGCAGTTCATCTGCTGCTCCGCGACGATCGCGAACCCGAAGGAGTTGGCTGAGCAGATGGTCGGCGAGCCGATGACGCTGATCGACGACAACGGCGCGCCGATGGGCGAACGGCATGTCGTGCTGTACAACCCGCCAGTCGTCAACAAGCAGCTCGGCATCCGGAAGTCCGCGCTGCTCGAATCGCGCGCGGTGGCATCATTGCTGGTCAAAAACGGCATCCAGACGATCGTGTTCGCGCGCTCGAGGCTGCAGGTCGAGGTGCTCGCGAAATACTTAAAGGACCTCGTCCGCGACCCGATGGGCAACGCGGGCAAGGTGCGCAGCTACCGCGGCGGGTACCTGCCGACGCAGCGGCGCGACATTGAGCACGGGCTGCGAAACGGCGACGTGACCGCGGTCGTCGCGACGAACGCGCTGGAGCTCGGCATCGACATCGGCAGGCTCGACGCGTGCGTGCTCTGCGGCTACCCGGGCACGATCGCCAGCACATGGCAGCAGGCCGGGCGCGCGGGCCGCCGTCGCGGCGCGTCGCTGACGGTGCTGGTCGCGTCGTCGTCGGCGCTCGACCAGTACATCGTCAACCATCCGGAATATTTCTTCCGCCAGTCGCCGGAGCACGCGCTGGCGAACCCGGACAACCTCTATATTTTGATGAACCACTTAAAATGCGCCGCGTTTGAGCTGCCGTTCATCGACGAAGAATCCTTCGGCGGCGGTGAGGCGACCGAGCCGATGCTCGAATTTTTGCAGGAGCAGAACTTCCTGCGCCACACAGGCGGCCGCTGGCACTGGGCGACCGAGGAGTTTCCGGCCGCCGAAATCAGCCTACGATCGGCCGGCGACGAGAACTTCATGATCGTCGACATCACCGACCCCGCGAACCACATCATCATCGGCGAGATGGACCGCTACACCGTGCCGATGCTTCTGCACGAGCAGGCCATTTACCTGCACGAGGCGGTGCAGTATCAGGTCGAAAAGCTCGACTTTGAGCACAAAAAGGCGTTCATCCGGCAGGTGGACGTCGGCTACTACACCGACGCCGACCTGAACGTCAGCGTGCGCGTGTTAAACCAGGACCGCGAGGACGGCGCGTCAAAGCCGCCGCGCGCGCTCGGCGAGGTGCTGGTCACGAGCATGGTGACCCTGTTTAAGAAAATGAAATACGAGACGCACGAGAACCTCGGGTTCGGCCCGGTCGACCTGCCGGAGATCGAGATGACGACGAGCGCGTGCTGGTGGACGGTGCCGGACGAAGCCCTGGACGGCCTGTCGATGGACGACCTGCAGGGCGGAATGCTCGGCATCGCGTCGATGATCCGGCAGATCGCGCCGCTGTACTTGATGTGCGCGCCGCGCGACATCGCCGTGATGTACCGTGTGCGCGACCCGTTTACCAGAAAGCCGACGGTCTACCTGTACGACAACTGCCCGGGCGGCGTGGGGCTCGCCGAGAAGGTGTTTGATCTGTTGCCGATGCTGCTTGACCACGCGAAGG
>JAVBOQ010000171.1:0-17007 GCA_031550455.1 Eubacteriales bacterium | reverse complement strand
GTCCAGTTCGGCACGAGGCGGTACAGCGCCTCGACATCCTTGTTGAACATCCGGATGCAGCCGTGCGACGCGTGCGAGCCGATCGACCCGGGCCGGTTCGTGCCGTGTATGCCGTACTGGCCCCATGGAACGTTCAGCCCGAGAAACCGCGTGCCGAATCCGGACGGGTCGGGCAGGAACCTGCGGTTGATCCGGTAAACGCCAAGCGGCGTCGGCGTTTCCGATTTTCCGCCCGCGATCGGCCAGCGTCCTACCTGCTTTCCGTGCTGGTACAGCGTCAGGTGCATCGCCGACAGGTCGATCCAGATCAGCGAGTCTGCGGCCGCGACCGCCGGAACGGCCCCTTCCGGGAATGCGCGCAACGCGCAAAGCAGCGCGCAAAGCAACACGAGCAGCGTCAGCCTTCCGCGCATAGGCCCTCCCTTCGGCAACAAAAAAAGCCATGGCAGCCGCCATGACTTTGTATGAGCAAGAGGTGCGGAATATACTGGGAAAGGCCGGGAGGCTCAGCCTCCCGTGCCTCCGCCAAAGGGGTTCAGCCCCTCTGGAAACCCCGTTTCCCTATCTCTCTTTTTTCTCCCCGTACACCAGCACGATTTTCTCAGCCGCCTCGGCCGATGCCGCAAGCATCGCGTCCAGCTCGTCCGAGAGCGCGCTCTCCGCCTCGCGGATCTTTTCGAGTTTCGGATGCGTCGTCGGGTGTTTTGGCGTAAAAACGGTGCAGCAGTCTTCATAGGGCAGCGACGACGTCTCAAACGTGCCGATGCTTTCGGCCTTTTGCATGATGTCGGCCTTGTCAAACCCGATCAGCGGCCGGAACACCGGCAGCCGGCAAACATCGTCGGTGCAGCCGAGCGCTTCGATCGTCTGGCTTGCGACCTGGCCGATGCTCTCGCCGGTGATCAGCGCCTGCGCGCCCTCGCGCCGCGCGATCGCCTCGGCGATGCGCATCATCTGCCGCCGCATGATCAGCGTGCCGAACGATTCCGGGCATTTGTCGCGGATGCGCAACTGGATGTCGGTGAACGGCGCGACGAACAGCTCGACCCGCCCGCAGGTTTCGGAAAGGATCCGCGCCAGCTCGACGACCTTTTCCTTCGCGCGGTCGGATGTGTACGGAAACGAGTGGAAGTGCACGCACATCAGCCGGACGCCGCGCCGCGCGACCATATGCCCCGCGACCGGGCTGTCGATGCCGCCGGACAGCAACAGGCACGCCTTGCCGTTCGTGCCCATCGGCATGCCGCCCGCGCCTTCGACGCGGCCGATGTGCAGCGTCGCCATGTCGCGGATCTCGATTTCGAGGACAAACCCGGGGCGGATCATCTCGGCGGTCAGTTCCGGATGGTCCTGAAGGATTCGGCCGCCGGCCAGCCGGCAGATCTCCGGTGAATCCAGCGGATACCGCTTGTCGGACCGCCGCGCCTTGACCTTGAACGTGCCGGTTCGGCCGTCGCACATCCGCGACGCCTGCGCGAACACGGCCTCCGGGTCGGCCTTGTCCATCTCGACCGCGACGCTGACCGAATGCACGCCGAACACGCGCGCCACCTTTTCGGCGCACGCCCGCGCATCCGCCATGCCGTCGACATACACGCGGCTGTCGCTCAGCCGCACATGCCCGCCGAACGGCTTCGCGGCGTGCCGGATGTGCTCGACGAGCGCTTTTAGAAATTGCGGGCGGTTCAGCCCTTTTAGGTATACCTCGCCGAAGCGGACAAGCAGTATTTCGCGCATGGAGAGCTCCTTTGGAGGGTGATGGGGGAACACCTTCTTTCTTTTCGGGGGAAAAGAAAGAAGCAAAGAAAAGCCGTTTTTGCCTGTCCTCGCAGTAAGAAGACGGGATTCTTAAGGGCCAATGGCCCTTAAGCGGGGATCCAAGGGGCGGTGCCCCTTGGCGTCTCCTCCGTTACCTTCTTTCCCTCGCGTACTTCCGCCAGCACCGCACGACCGCGTCCGCGGCCTCGGCTGCTTCGTGCACTTCGTTCATCAGGCCGAAACTGAACCGGATCGCGTTTTCCGCGGCCCAGGCGGGCGCGCGCATGGCGCGGAAGGCGGCGCTGACCTCGCGCCTTTTCGACGAGCAGGCCGCTCCGGTGCCCACAAGCACGCCTTCCGCCTCCAGCGCGTGGAGCATCACTTCACCGCCGACGCCGGGCAAGGACACGTTAAGGATGTGCGGCGCGGCGTCCGGGCCGTCCGGCGCGGGGCCGTTGACGCGCAGCCCGGGAACGGCTTCCGAAAGTTTTTCGAACAGCGAAAACTTCATCGCGCGCAAGCGCTCCGGCCCGTCGGCCTGTGCGGCAACCCACGCGGCGGCGGCCGCGAAGGAGATGATCCCGGCAGTGTTCTCCGTGCCGGAACGCAGACCGCTTTCCTGCCCGCCGCCCGCGACCCGCGCGGTCAGCTTGACGCCGGGCCGCGCGAACAGCGCGCCGACGCCCTTGAGCCCGTGTACCTTGTGCGCGCTGACCGCGTACAGGTCGACGCCGGCCTCCGAAAGCGGCAGCGGAACGCGCAAAAAGCCCTGCACGCCGTCGACATGCAGCAGCGCGTCCGGGCATTTTTCGCGGACCAGGCGCGCGACGCGGCTGATCGGCTGCATCGCGCCCGTTTCGTTGTTGACATGCATGCAGGAAACCAGCGCCGCGCCGCCGCCAAGCACCGCCGACAGCGCGTCAAGATCGATGACGCCCGTGTCGTCCGCCGGGATCATCTCGACCGTGTGGCCCATCGCGGCGAGCTGCGAAGCGGTTCCGAGCACCGACGGATGCTCCGCCGCGAAGAGCAAAACGCGGCGGCCGCCGCGAAACCGCGCGGCCGCGCCGAGCAGCGCCAGCGAATCGGCCTCGGTGCCGCCGCCGGTGAACGTCACGCAAAAGCCGGGCGCGCAGGCGAGCGCGGCGAGCGCCCTTCGCGCGCCGTCGACGCGCCGCTCGACGCGCATCGCCTCCGCGTATTTCGCGGACGGGTTGTACCAGTCCGATTCGATGATTTCGCGCGCTAAAAAAACCGCGGCGTCGCAAGGGCGCGTCGTCGCGCTGTTGTCGAAGTACATCATTTCAGTTGATCTGGAACACGCCGCGCTGCAGGTACAGCTTGATCAGTTCGACCATCTCGGGCGAAGGCTCGCAGATGATCATCGACTTCGCGCCGTCCTTCTGGTAGTAAAAAAACAACAGATCGGCGTCGCGGTTCAGGAACCAGTTCATTTTCTTGACGCCCTGCATCCGCACGTAACGCTGGAAGCTGCCGCTTTGCACCATGCCGCACGCCTCGACGTTTTTCACGCGCATCGACCCGAGCGATTTGCGCTTTTTATTGCCGAACACGCAGGCGAAGTCCAGTTCGCCGTTGGTGAACGTATACTCATATTCCATGCGCAGGATGTCCTTCTTCCACCAGATCAGGAACGCGACGCCGCCGAGAACGGCGGTCTGGATGATCGCGGCGATCATGTTCTCCGCCAGTTGGATGCTCGCCAACGACATCGCGGCCATCAGCGCGCTGACGCCCATCACCACACACAGCAGCGCATGCAGGACATTGTTCACCGTACGGTTGCGCTTGACGACGATTTCCTCGCGGTAATTATCCAAACCAAAATACCCCCAATCTCGATCAATTATAGCACGCGAAATGCCGTCCCGCAACAAAATGTCGGGCCGCTCCGTCCTTTATAATGCAGGAAAAACGCAAAACCGCGCGGAATAAAACGGTGCGGATTGAACAAGGAGGATTGGCCGATGAAATGTCCCCGTTGCGGACACTGGAACAAGCCCTCTTTTCCGCGCTGCTTCCAATGCGGCGAGCCGCTGCGCGCGGCCGAAACGCGCGCGCCGGACTGGAAAACGCAGTTTGAATCCCCGGCCCCGGCCAGGACCGGGTTTGTCCTTGACGACGCGCATCCGGTGGAAACCGACATTCCGGCCGAGCCGCCGGTGAAACCTGAACAGGACGAGAGCCTCGCCGAGGAAATGACGCGGCTGAAACAGCGGCGCGCGCGCGGCGAGGTGTATCTGGAAAGCTTTCGCAAGAACGCGGCCGAGCAGGGCATCGCGCCGTCCGGCGCGGGCGTTACCGTCCGGCGCGGCAGCCGGTTTTTCACCGATGTGCCCGAGGAGACGCGGCAGGTTCCGCCGCCGCGCGGGCCGGATCGGCAGCGCCGCGACCCGATGGATACCTTTGACGACCTGATCCACGAGGACACCGGGTTTCTGCCGCTGCCCGACGATGGCGGCGAACCCGAACCCGCGTATCCCGAGGACGTTCCGCCGTCGTTCGACGACAGGATGCCGCTCGCGCCGCAGCCGCGCGGAAAACACGCGCGGCGCGGGCGCGACCGCAAACGGAACAGGCGGCACGCGCGCGGCCCTGCCGCGTTCGCGGTGTGGTCGGTACGGCTGATCGCGCTGATGGCGGTTTCAGGCGTCGTCTGGCTCGGCGTGCTGTTTTTGCAGTCGAGGACACCGCCCGCGCCGCCCGCGAGCAGCGCGGATTACTTCATCGAGCCGATCATGGTCGACGGGCTGCCGGGCCACCGCGTGCTGATTCCGGGCCAGGAGGGCACCAAGATCTATGTCGCGGAGCTGACGCGCTCCTACGTCGTCATCGGCGGCGTGGCGACGATCGAGGTCGCCGACCACGTGTTTTACGACACGCTGCCGTTCCTGTCCAGCCCGACCATGGACGTCAAGCTGACGCCGACCGTCGTCCACACCGGCGCGGCGGAGGAACGCCTGGCGCCCGCGGCCTTCACGATCGACATCCCGCTGTCGCCGCTGAAAGTCATCACGCCGGAATCGACCTGGACGGAGGTGTCCACGTCGATCTACAACCTGACGCTGCAGGTTGAACCGGGCAGCCGCGTCACCGTCAATGGCAATGACATTACGGACGGCGTCAACGACATGGGCATCGTCACCGACAACCCGGCGGTGAAGGCGATCGGCGAGAACTACATCAGCGTCACCGCCCGCGCGCCGTATTGCCGCGAAAACAGCGTCGTGCTGACGCTGTACCGAAAGCCCTTGCAGATTCCTCTGGAGCTGTCGCCGGATACGCTGTTGAAAACGCAGGATAAGGACAAGGAGATGACCATCCGCGCGACGACGCAGGCCGGTGCGACGGTCACGATCGAAACGCCACACATCAACCTGAAGACGGAAAATCTCGAAAGTACCGGCGAGTTTTCGTTCACGGCGAAGATGACCAAGGTCGGCTACAACACGATCCGCATTCGCGCCTCCTATGAAGGCAAGGAGGATTCGGTGCTGGAGCACACGGTGTATTATCTGTCGCCCGCCAGCGTATACACGGTGGAGGCATGGGCGCTCGACTACAATGAACTGCTTACCAACATCACGACACGGGCGAAAGACGCGCAGATTTACGAGTGCAACGGCGTCATCACGGAGATTCTATCCGAAAAGCCGCAGCTCGCGCTCATGAACATCGGCACGACGGAAAAACCGCAGCCGCTGATGCTGCAAAACGAAACTGCGACGACCTGGGTGGTCGGCACGCAATACCGGATTTACGCGGATGTCAGCGGTCTGTACGGCAAGATGCCGCGGCTGACCGCGCGGTACACCTACAAACCCAGATAACGACGCGCGAAAACCGTATCGAAACCAAATCGAAAGGAGTGATCCAAATGATCAGGCGCACACTGTCCATTGTCCTCGCGTTCGCGCTGCTCCTTGTGATGATTCCGTCCGCGTCCGCCTTTTACCCGGCCGGGTGGTCGCCGTTTCAGGGCGCGGAGATCATCGGCGACGGCCGCCTGTACGCGCAGCCGTCCGCCGGCGCGAAGGTCGTCGCGACGCTGAACTACGGCGAGAACTGCCGCATCGTCGACAGGCGCGACGGCTGGTACCGCGTCGTCAGCATCGGCGGCTACAACCTCAAGTCCGGTTGGATCGCGCAGCCGAACATCCATCCAGACGAAGAAGCGCCATACCATCTCGGCGTCGTGGTCAGCGAGACCGCGTCGCTTCGCGAGACGGCCAACACAAGCGCCAAGCGCGTGGCCAACATCAAAAACGGCGAGGCGTTCTGCCTGCTGGACGAGCAGGCAGGCTGGTACTACACGGCCTATTGGGACGGCAAGGCGAGCGAACCGCTGTACGGCTGGGTGCGCGTCGATTTCGTGCTGCGGGATCCGTGGTATATCACGACGTACCAGTCGACGTACGCCTATTCGATGCCGGACAGGAATTCAAAGAAGGTCGGGCAGCTCGTCGCCGCGACGCAGCTTCCCGTGATCGGCGAGATGGGCAACTTCTGGGTTGTCAATTTGCGCAGCGCGGCGGCGTTCATTTACAAGGGGGATTTGTAGGGACGACGCGAAGAAGGACGCCAAGGGGCTCCGCCCCTTGGATCCCCGCCAAAGGGACCACCGCACAAAGGGACAGTGTCCCTTTGGAAACCCCATTTGGGGGCTGTGGCGGAGGGCCAGGAGGCAGCGCCTCCTGGCGTCCCGTCCCCGTCACTGCTTCACGATCACCGCGACCAGCACCAGATCCTCGTCGCCCGTGTTGACGACGCCGTGCGAATGACCGTCCGGCGTCGTCATCGTGTCTCCGGCAGAAACCGCGACCTCTACCCCGTCGTCGGTCACGACGCCGCGCCCGCTGACGAAATAAAACAGCTCTGTCTCGCCGGTATGCTGATGTTCGCCGATGGAGCAGCCGGGCGCGATCACGAGCCGCGCGAACAGCCGCGCGGTATCGGGCAGCAGCGCTTTTTCAAGCGCGTGAATCGTGACGCTGCCCTCCCCGCCGCGCATCTTCTCGCGGACGTCCACCGGATAGGCGCCGGATTTGTGAACCATTCAAAACGCCTCTTTTCTGTTCGTATCGCGAAATGGCATCACGCCTGATTCCGCTCGTAGATGATCCGAAGGCCCTTGACCGTCAGCAGGCCGTCGATGATATCGATCGCGTTCGTGTCCGAGGCGATCAGCCGCGACAGTCCGCCGGTCGCGATGACGCGGACAAGCGGCAGCCGCAGCTCCTCTTTCATCTTCGCGACGATGTGGTTGATCTGGCCGACATAGCCGTAGAACAGGCCCGATTGCAGGTTGGCGACGGTGTTGCGCCCGATGATCGTTTCGGGCTTGATGATCTCCACGCGCGGCAGCTTCGCCGCGCCCTGCACGAGCGCCTCGGCGGAAATTTTAAGCCCCGGGCAGATCGCGCCGCCCAGAAACTCTCCGCGTTCCGACACGACGCCGAAGGTCGTCGCTGTGCCGAAGTCAATGAAGATGCACGGCCCGCCGTACAGCGCGAACGCCGCGACCGCGTTGGCGATCCGGTCGCTGCCGAGCTCCCGCGGGTTCTCGTAGCGGATGTTGATGCCGGTTTTGACGCCGGGCACGACGGTCATCGGGTCCATATGAAAGTACGCGCGGCACATGTGTTCGACGGTGAAGTTGACCGAGGGCACGACCGACGACATGACGATGCCGGTGATCGCGGCCATCGAAAGGCCGGCGTGGCCGAACAGTCCGGCCAGCTTTACGCCGATTTCGTCGCTGGTCGCGTTGATGTCGGTCTGCAGCCGCCAGTATTGCAGCAGGGCATCGCCGTCGAACACGGCGGTCTTGATGTTGGTGTTGCCCACGTCGAGGGTTAGAATCATGGTGCGCTCCTCAGCCTATTTGTGTTGAAATCTCCAGATGGCCGCCGTTACCGCCGGCACGACGATCGCCGCGGCCAGCGCTTCGCCGCCGCCCGCGATCAGGCCGGTGCCGCCGATGATCGCCAAAAGCGCGGTGCTGGATCCCTCCACCGGCTGCGACGGATCGATGCCGAACGCGAGGAACAGCAGCAGCATCATGCCCAGGTACAGGAACGTGTTCGTCAGCGAGCCTGCGATCGCGGCCAGCGGCGTGGCCTCGACGGACCGCGTTTTGCGCCGCTTAGCGACACTGTACACCAGATGGATCACCAAAGGCACGATCAGCCGCGGCGCGAAGCACAGCGCCAGCACGGACAGCGCGCTTTTGGCCTCCAAAGCCAGCACCAGCGGCGACGGCGGCACCAGCGGCGAGAGGCCGAACGCGCTGAACGCGCTTGTCGCGCCGAATAACCCGCCGAGCAACAGCCCGGTCGGCAGACCGAGCACGATCGTCCCGATCGCGACCGGGATGACCAGGATGCTGACCTTGATCGGCAGCGGGATGAACCCGAGCGGCGTCAGCCCGAGCAGCAGCATGATCGCCACGAAGAACGCCGTGACGGTCAATTTCTGGGTTTTCTGTTTTTGCATGGTTTTCCCTCCGTTCAAGTTCCTTTGGATACCTGACGTTTTGGAAAGGGCGCGCGGCTTCCGTCCGGTTCGTTTACACGATACCGGCATAGTCATTATAATGCGGCAAAGGCGGGTTTGTAAAGCGGATTGTTTTGCGCCGGCAGGGCATAACAAAGCGGAGAACCAAGGGGCTTTGCCCTTGGATCCCGCTAATTCTTCGGGTTCGGATACCACGTCCCCGGCTCGTCGACGCGGTTCAAGTCGTCCCAAATGATGACCTTATACGGTTTGGCGCGCTTGAAGTTGTCCCAAATCCAGCGCATGTTGTAGCCATCTTCATTTTTGAGCCGCTGAACCCGAATACACCCGTGGCTCTGCTTGGTGCCGAGGTAGCCCTCGAAAGATGAATAGTCCTTTGTGCCGTCTTTTCGTTCCTTATGCGGCACTTCGTGGATAAGCACGCCGCCATTGATGCGGATCGCAAGGTCGCACAGCATGTTCGAGCCCTCTTCTGTCAGGGTGCCTGCGTGACTGACCGTTATGAACTCGCCCGGTATGGTTTCAAACAGCGTATCTTTTTCCTTTTTGACAATGCCCGTTGCAATCAAAAACTCCGTGACGCGGACGCCATCCTTGTAAAGATACATGCGCTGCGTTTTTTTGTCGATCAAGAGCGCCATGTCGGTCATCACGTCGACTGTTTTCAGATTCTTTGCGAGCACATAACCCTGACGCAGATCAAACGCGTGCTGACGCTCGTATTCGTCGGCGGGCGAGTATTCGCGGTCGTAGTTGCTGAACGCCTCGACAAGGACATAACCGTGCTCGTTGACTTCGCCGATGACATGCAGTCCCTGGGACTGCGAGTGGAGCTGCGCCACCTGCTTGCCGGTGCCGTCCGGGTTTTCCATCATGTAGGTATGGCCTTTCGCCCCCGCTTTGATGCCCCCGTCATACACGGTGATTGGCTGCATCAGGATGTCCCAGATGACCGCGTCGTCCGTCTCGCCGGGCGTCATCGACCAGAAAGAACCGTCTTCAATGGTCGAGTACGGCGTGGACGTTTGCGCGGCGAGCGGCACGTGCGACGGCTCGACCGGCTGCTCGATCTCCGTCACAGGCGGCGTTTCGGGCTCGGGCGTGGCGACGACGTTCAGCGCGACGTCGATGTGCAGGTTCTGCTCGAGGGATTCCGCGCCGCCGGATGTGCGCAGCGTCAGTTGCAGCGAATAGGCGCCGTCGGGCGGCGGCGCGCCGTTCACCGTTCCGTCCCACATGTATGTGTTTTCGCCCGCGGCGACATCCATGGACGAAAGCGGAAGTGTCTGGCCGTCCGCGTGGCTGCGCAGCCCGGCGATCAGCGTGCCCGGCTCGCTCGCCTCAAACGCGACATCGATCGGCGCGCCGGTAAACACGCTGTCGCTTTGAAACACATCCGTCAAAAGCGGATAGGGCGCGCCGACGCGCAAAGCGTTTTCGACGGACGCGCCGCCGTCCGCGACGAGGCGGAGCAGGTATTCGCCCGGCTCGACCGGACGCTGGTCAACGCGCAGGCCGTTCCAGACCAGCGAGTTTGACCCGGCTGCCAGCGGATAGCCGGACAGAATCGCGTACAGTTCCTCGCCAGACGCGCTGAGCAACGAAAGCGTCGCGGACCCCGCGGACGCGGACTCGACCTTAATGTCGTAATACTTGCCGGGGCGGATCACGTCCGGGACGACCGTGTACCGAAGCTGCGGCGCTTCGGCCGCGTGCGCCGGGACGGATGCTAAACAAAGCAGGAGCGATAACAAAAAAGCGATTGTGCGCATGAAGACTCCTTTTGGTGCACGAATTGAAGCATACGCCATTTTATCACAGACAATTTGTTTTGCCAAGGCGTTGCGCCGGGGCGATCACGACAAACGCATGAACTGAGGTTCATGCGTTTGGAGGAAGGGTGAGGAGGAATCGGCCTGAAACGCTGCGGCGTTTCCGGGTGGCCTCAGGCGAAAAGTCCAGATTCCTCCGGCTACGCCTACGGAATCTGCGCATTTTCGGCGCGCATGTCGCCGAAAATGATGGAAAGTCGAGAGGCATCGGCCTCTCGAGGTCTCCGGGCTGGATACCTCCTGCTTCATGCGTAAGCCCAGCCGGGGCGATTCCATTGCAAATGAATCGCTCTGAAACCGCCCGCGCGCTCACTTGACAAACCATGACCCATTGATTATGATTCCATTTATGGAAAGAGGAGGGGGATCCGATGGCGTTGACTATGGACAAGCTCGTGGCGCTTTGCAAGGGCAGAGGCTATATTTTTGCGGGGTCGGAAATATACGGCGGATTGGCCAACACGTGGGATTACGGTCCGCTGGGCGTCGAGTTTTTGAACAACGTCAAGCGCGCGTGGTGGCGTAAATTCGTGCAGGAAAGCCCGACGAATGTCGGCCTCGACGCGGCCATTCTGATGAACCGCAATGTCTGGGTTGCCTCGGGCCATGTCGTCAATTTCAACGATCCGCTGATGGACTGCAAGGCGTGCAAGGCGCGCTTCCGCGCGGACAAGCTGATCGAGGACTATGCCCGGGAAAAGAGCCTGGACGTGTCCGCGGACGGCTGGCCGAACGACAAAATGGAGACGTTCATTAAGGAAAACGAGATTCCGTGCCCGCTGTGCGGCAAGCGCGAGTTCACCGGCATCCGGAAATTCAACATGATGTTCAAGACGTTCCAGGGCGTCACCGAGGACAGCGCGGCGGAAATCTACCTGCGCCCGGAAACCGCGCAGGGCATCTTCGTCAACTTCAAGAACATCGTGCGCACGACGCGCCGCAAGATGCCCATGGGCGTCGCGCAGATCGGCAAGACGTTCCGAAACGAGATCACGCCGGGCAATTTCACGTTCCGCACGCGCGAGTTTGAACAGATGGAGCTGGAGTTCTTCTGCAAGCCGGGCGAGGATCTCGAATGGTTTGAGTACTGGAGCGGTTTCTGCCGCGACTGGCTGTACAGCCTTGGCATCAAAAAAGAGAACCTGCGGCTGCGCGACCATGAAAAAGAAGAACTGTCGCATTATTCCAAAGCGACGACCGACTTTGAATACCTGTACCCGTTTGGCTGGGGCGAGCTGTGGGGTGTCGCCGACCGGACGGATTTCGACCTCAAAGCGCACCAGGAGGCCAGCGGCGAGTCGATGGAATACATCGACCCGACGACCGGCGAGCGCTACATCCCGTACTGCATCGAGCCTTCGCTCGGCGCGACGCGGATGGCGCTGGTGTTCCTCTGCGACGCGTACGATGAGGAGCAGCTTGAAAACGACAGCCGCGTCGTGCTGCGCCTGCACCCGGCGCTCGCGCCGTACAAGGCCGCGATCCTGCCGCTGCAAAAGAACAAGCTTGGCGACCTCGCGACGGAGATCCACCGCGACCTGTCGAAGTGGTTCATGGTCGATTACGACGAAACAGGCTCGATCGGCAAGCGCTACCGCCGCCAGGACGAGATCGGCACGCCGTTCTGCCTGACCGTCGACTTTGACACCGCCGAGGACGGCACCGTCACCGTGCGCGACCGTGACTCGATGCAGCAGGTGCGGCTGCACAGAAGCGCGCTGAAGGCGTATATTGAGGAAAAGATTCAGTTTTAGGGTGGAAGGGACAAGAACCGGGGGACGCCAAGGAGGCTCTGCCTCCTTGGATCCTCCGCCTAAGGGCCATTGGCCCTTAGGGATTCCTTCTTTGGGCAATTCTCAATCCGGAGGGTTCAGGAGCGGCGCTCTCGGCATTCCTTTCCCGCCGAGGGCGGTCTTTTTGTTTGACGGCGATCATATATAGACGAATACGGCGTATTCTGTCAATAACTGGATGCAACAAAATCTCTCGCTGGTTCGCTTTATCCGTCGGAACAGCAAGGAGGAAAACGATGAATCGCATCCCATTTTGCGGTGACCTGAGCGTTTCGCCGCTGTGCCTCGGCACGGCGCAGTTTGGCACCGGCGTGTCAAAGGAAGAGGCGAAGGCGCAGCTTTCGCGCTTTTTTGATCATGGCGGAAATTTCATCGACACGGCGCATGTGTACGGTGACTGGGGCAACGAAGGCGACGGCCTGTCCGAGCGCGTCATCGGCGAATGGCTGCGCGAAACCGGCGCTCGCGCGCGGGCCGTCCTCTCGACGAAGGGCGCGCATCCGCACATGCAGTCGATGCATACGCCGCGCTTGTCCGAGGCGGAGATCCTGTCCGACCTCGAAGGCAGCCTTCAGTATCTTCAGACCGATGTGATTGACGTCTATTTTCTGCACCGCGACAACCCGGCCGTTCCGGCGGCCGACGTGCTTGGCTGGCTGGAATCCGCGCGCCGGGCGGGCAAGATACGGCATTACGGCTGTTCAAACTGGACGCTGCCGCGCCTTCGGGAGGCGGAGGACGCGGCCGCCGCGAACGGTTTCGAGGGATACCGGGCCAACCAGCTCTTGTGGAGCCTTGCGGACGTCAACCTCTCGGGTGTCGCCGACAAGACGCTTGTCGCGATGGACGAGGCGACGCATGCCCACCACGCGGCGCGCGGGCTCTCCGCGATGGCGTTCACCGCGCTCGCGCACGGTTACTTCCAGCGCCGCGCGGCGCGCGGGCCCGTTTCCAGCAACCTGGCAGCCGTGTATCACAACCCGACAAACCAGGCGCTGTTCGAATTGATGGACGACGCGAACGACATCGGGTTCTCGCCGCTTGACCTGTCCGTCGGCTACCTGACGCACCGGCCGTTTCCTTCGGTTCCGATTATCTCGTTCAGCAGCGTCGCGCAGCTTGACGAGGCGGTGGCCAGCGCGCAAGTGAAGCTTCCGCCGAGGCTTGTGGAGGCCATGGATGGGATCAAGGCGTTCGTGTATGCGTGAATGAAAAGGAGCGCTGTTCAAGCGCTCCTCCATGGGTTCCATATGCAGTTGGGGCGTGCGACATGCCTGCGCGTTCAGCCCGGCGTCAGAGAAGGTAAATAGTCAAGACGCAGCTTCTTTACGCTGGCGTCGAATCCGGTCATGCGCCGGTAAGCTTTCCTCTCTCTTGCGGCCTCACGGTTGCCAAATATCGCCGCGAATCATGATGGGCTCAGTCACGCTATCCGCATCATCCCCTCTCCGGGAAACAAAATCCTGCGCGGTTGGGTCTCCCTGTTGCGCGTCTGACCGGTACAACGGAATCACCCCCCCTGTCGTTTTGAAATACCAGAACCGGCTTATCGGCAGGACAAATATTGATCACATTGATCAATATTGTACCTTCTGGCTGATTTGATTTTACCATAGAGCATCCTGTTTGTCAACCCCTGTTCCTCGTCCCATCAAAACACCGCAGCTTTTTGATGCTTACGCTTCGCCCGCCAGCACGCGCATCTCCTGCTCCTCGCGGAACTGGTTGGTGTACAGCGTGTAGTACGTGCCGCGCTTGCGGATCAACTGCCGGTGGCTGCCGTCCTCGATGATCTTGCCGCCGTCGATGACCAGGATGCGGTCGGCGTTTCGGATCGTCGAGAGGCGGTGGGCGACGATGAACGACGTACGGCCCCGGAGCACCTCGCGGATCGCGTGCTGAATCTTCTGCTCCGTCTCGGTGTCGACCGACGACGTCGCCTCGTCCAGCACAAAGATGCGCGGGTTGGCAAGGATCGCGCGGGCGAACGAGATCAGTTGCTTCTCGCCGGTCGAAAGCCGGTTGCCGCCCTCGCCGACGTCCGTCTGATACTGCTTTTCGAGCTTTTCGATGAAACCGTCCGCGCCGACCATCTTCGCGGCGGTCTCAATCTCCGCGTCGGAGGCGTCGAGCCGGCCGTAGCGGATGTTGTCCGCGATGGTGCCGGAAAACAGGTGCGGCGACTGCAGCACGTAGCCGAGGTTCGCCTGCAGCCAAAGCTGCGACCGCTCGCGCGTGTCCACGCCGTCGATCTTGACCGCGCCTTCGACCGGCTCGTAGAACCGGCAGACCAGGTTGACGATCGTCGATTTGCCGCTGCCGGTTTCGCCGACGAGGGCGATGGTCTGCCCGGCCTTGACCGACAGGCTGAAGTCCGACAGCACTTCCTCGCCCTCTTTGTACTTGAACGATACATGGTCAAAGTCGATGTCGCCGTGGATCGCGGGCCAGTTCTCGCGCTTGGGCGCGAAGTTGCTGCCGAACCGCGCCATGACCTCCGGCGTGTCCTTGATTTCGGGCTCAGTCTCGATCAGCGTCATCACGCGTTCCGCGGCCGCCTGCGCCGATTGCAATTCCGCGAAAATACGGGCGACGTTGTTGATCGGCTCAAAGAACTGAATCGTGTAGCTGATGAACACCTGCAGCGTGCCGAACGTCATCACGCCGCTCAGCACGTCGAGGCCGCCCTTCGAAAGCGCGTAGGCGGTGGCGATCATGCCCATCGAAATGACGATCGGCAGATACATCGCGGACAGCGTCGCCGCGCGGACCGACGACTTGCGCATGTTGCGCGTCAGAACCGAGAACTCCTCGAAGTTCGCGTCCTCGCGTACCAGCGTCTTGGTCGTCTTCGCGCCCATGATGCCTTCGTTAAACGCGCCGGTGATCTGGCTGTTCGTCTTGCGCACCTCGCGGTACGCCTTGAGAATCCTTTTCTGGAAGAACCAACTGACCGCCCCGAGCGGCGGCAGCACCAGCATCACGACCAGTGCCAACTGCCATTGCAGCGTAAACATCGCGATCGCGGTGAACACGATGAAGCATCCGCCCCAGCAAAGATCCAGCAGCGACCAGCCGATCGTGTCGGCAAGGCGCTGCGCGTCGGTCGTCATCCGCGCCATGATGAACCCGACCGGCGTGCGGTCATAGTAGGAAAACGGCAGCTCCTGCAGCCGCTCAAACCCGGCCTTCCGGATCAGGTAGCACGTGCCGACCTCCACCTTGCCGGACAGGCGGATGAACCCATAGATCGCGCCGTACTGCACCATCACCATGCCAAGGTACAGCGCGGCGAACGGCACAATGCCCTCGGTCGTCCCAAGCGCGATGAAATGATCGATCGCGTACCGCGTCATCAGCGGGAACAGCACGTCAATCAGTGCGCAGACGCCCATCAGCGATATGATGCCGATCAGGTGCCTGTAATACGGCTTCGCGTGGCGCAACAGCCGCTTCCAGAGCGTTATGTCAAATTTTGCCGCATAGTCCTTCTCTTCAAAATCTTGCATGGCAATTACCTCCCCTCGCCCGCGTCTTCGGTCAATTCGTCTTCGAGCGCGCTTTGAATGGTGTGGATGCGCTGGTAAAGCCCCGGCTGCCCGACCAGTTCCGCGTGCGTCCCTTGCTGGACGACGGTGCCCTGGTCCATAACCAGTATCAGGTCAGCCTCCGCAAGCGTTGTGATCCGGTGTGAAATGATGAACGTTGTGACGCCGCGGCGGCGCTTTGACAGTTCCGCGCGGATCGCCGCGTCGGTCTGGGTGTCCACCGCGGACAGCGAATCGTCAAAGATCAGCACGCTGTTGTCCTTCATCAGCGTCCTGGCGATCGCGACGCGCTGCTTCTGGCCGCCTGACAGCGTCACGCCGCGCTCGCCGACCATGGTGTCGTATCCCTTTTCGCTCTCGCGGATGAATTCGTCGGCCTGCGCGACGCGGGCGGCCTCGAAGATTTCTTCGTCCGTCCGTTCCTTGCGCGCGATGCCGACGTTGTCGCGCACCGTCTTGCTGTACAGGAACGGCTCCTGCAGCACCAGCCCGACGCGGCTGCGCAGGTGGTGCTTTTCAATCCGGTTCAGCGGATGGCCGCCGATCGTGATCGATCCGCCGGTGGGCTCATACAGCCGTTGCAGCAGGTGCATCATCGTGGATTTGCCGCAGCCGGTGGCGCCGAGGATCGCGACGGTCTGCCCGGCCTTCGCGGTGAACGAAACGTCCCTGAGCACAGGATGGTTCTCCTCATAGGAGAAGCTGACGCCGTCGAACACGATGTCGCCGGAAAGATCCGGCGTCGTCGGGTGCTCGTCGTCCTTCTCCGCCGGTTGGCGCAGAATCTCGTCGACGCGCTCCAGCGACACGAGCGCCTTGCCCGCGTCCGACAGAATCCGGCCCAACTGGCGCACCGGCCAGAGGATCATGCTGATGTAGTTGATAAAGACAATCACGGTGCCCAGCGTGATTTCGCCGCGCGAAGCGTAGGACACCGTCGCGATCAGCATCGCGCCGATCTGCACCATGGTCATGATGTCGGACGTGCTCCAGTACACCGACAATAGCCATAACAGCTTGTCGGCCTTGTTGCGGAAGTCGGCCGACTTCTGGTCAAACTTCTCCACCTCAAACCGCTGCCGCCCAAACGCGCGCACGACGCGCACGCCGGTCAGGTTCTCCTGCAGCACCGCGCTCATCTTGCCTTCCGCCTCGTCCGAAACGCGGAAGTTTTTGATGACCAGCTTGAAAAACAGGAACGCGAACAGGAACAGCGGGATGATCATCGCGGTCGATATCAGCGTCAGGCTGACGTTCAGGGAGAACAGCACGACCACCGCCGTGATGATCATCAGGAACGAGTTGACCGCCTCGATGAGTTGCGCGGCAAGAAACCGGCGCGCGGTTTCGACGTCCGACGTGCAGCGCTGGATCAGGTCGCCCGTTTCGGCCTTGACGTGGTAGTTGTACGTCAGCCGCTGCAGGTGCCGGTACAGCCGCTCGCGCAGGTTCAGCGCCGCGCGCTCGGCTGCCTGCGCCGTCGATCTGCCGCGCACGTACAGGAACACGCTGCGGATCACCGTCAGGCCGATCAATAGC
>JAVBOQ010000321.1:0-13438 GCA_031550455.1 Eubacteriales bacterium | reverse complement strand
ACGAATCTCCGTCTGCGCGTATCGGTTGCTGTTGAGCGAAAGAGAAAACGCGGAGAACAGGATCAGCATACACAGGCTGATCAGGCTTCCGGCCACCGTTTTGGGGATAAAGATCATGATGCACGCCGCGCATACGTAAATAAAGCAAAGCTGAAAAATCAGATAAACGATGTGCTTATTCGGCAGTTCATTGTCCACTGCCTTTACAATCAACAGCTTTGGCTTGGCCTTGAGAATGTGGTACATGCCGATATAGCACACGATTGAGACAAAAAAGTTTACAATGTACATGCCCAGATATTTGGCATAATCCGTGACGACGGAATTCTGCGCAAAGAATACGGCCCCCACCAGCCTTGTCACACCGGTGATCGTCTGGAAATACAGATACGTAAACACAGCGATTTCCAGGGCGTGCAGCGTCTTGAACCCGAGCGCTTTGACAAAATATGTCCATAAAAGAACGGTAATCACCACGCCCGGCAGCGACGCGAAGAGCGGCGTAAGCGTTTGCATGCCGACGGAATCCGCCAGTACGAGCCTGTAGTAGTCCCCAAAGAACGCGAGCGTGCCCATAAAGAACACGAAAAGAATCTTGGTGTGGAGCGGCAGCCTCGCTTCGCTCATACGCAGATGCAGGCTGAACTTTATGTACATGAGCGCTATTTGCTGTATAAAGGCAAAGGAGACAACGATGCTGCGCATTTCGTCTGAGAAAGGCGACGCATTGAGAATGTCCATGACGCCTCCAAATGATCGTTTGTATCCAGGGGAAAGCATACGCCGCGTGCGCCAGCAGACAGTGAATATCCGCAGTTTATGCAAAAAGTGAACACGTGCACACAGATTATACCATAAAATGTGAAGAATTCCAACATTTCACATTTCGGTGATCAAATGTTTTGGGCAGCCCGTGTTGCCGCCGAAATTGATGGAAAGCCGGGATGCCTCGGCCTCTCGAACTCGCCGGTTGGAGACTGGTTCCCCTGCCCGCTTCAAAAGATCGCGCTGTCGAATCACGGACCGCCGCGGCAGGTAATCCATTCCAGATCAGAGTATCGTTTTCTAATTTCATGTTATGATTAGCATTCATTTCAAGTGGTATACGCCCATTAATTGAACAAATTTATGTTGACAATCGCCTTTTTTCGTTGTATGATATTTTCACAAATAGAAAACGTTTACTATAAGGAGCGCTCCATATGCCGTTGGAACAGAACGCATTGTTGTCCCTGACCGTTCGCCAATTCGACACAAGGGCGCAAATGGGCGCGGCCGCCGCGGCGGATGTCGCGCGGGCGATCGCGGCCGCGCTGCAAAAAAAGCCCCGGATCCGAATGGCGTTTGCCGCCGCGCCGTCGCAAAACGAGTTTCTCGCGGCCCTGACGGGCAACCCGGCCGTTGACTTTTCCCGCGTCGTCGCCTTTCATATGGACGAGTACGTCGGCCTTGCGGAAAACGCGCCGCAGCGGTTCGGCAACTTTCTCAAAGCGCGGCTGTTTGACCGCGCGCCTTTCGCGCAGGTGCACTACCTGAACGGGAACGCGCCGGACATCGAGGCGGAATGCGCGCGGTACGCGGCGTTGCTTTCCGAAGCGCCGATTGATATCATCTGCATGGGCATCGGCGAAAACGGTCACATCGCGTTCAACGACCCGCATGAAGCGAACTTTCACGACGCGAAAACCGTCAAATGCGTAACCCTCGATCAGGTCTGCCGCATGCAGCAGGTACACGACGGCTGCTTTGACGGCCTTGAAAATGTCCCGTCGCGCGCGCTGACGCTTTCCGTTCCCGCGCTGCTTAACGCGGACCGTCACTTCTGCATCATCCCCGCGAAGGCAAAAGCGTGCGCTGTGCGCAGGATGCTTTTTGACGAAATCGGTCCCGCCTGTCCCGCCACCGCCCTTCGCCTCTGCGCCGACGCAACCGTCTATCTGGACGCCGAGAGCGCAGCGGAACTGCGCCTGTTTCCCCGCGCCTGACCGCGAGAAAGGGGAGGGTTCCATGCAACGGACCGCTTCGCAAAAACCGGGCCGCAGCCTGACGAACCGCATTGGGCGCTCCGTGCGCAAAGAGTGGCTGCTCCACCTGATGATCCTGCCCGGCGTCATAGGCTTCTTTGTCTTCCGGTACCTGCCGATGTACGGCGTGCTGATTTCCTTTGAGGATTACGACATCGTCAAAGGGGTCGTCGGCAGCCAGTGGATCTGGTTTAAGAATTTCACCAACTTTTTTCAGGACGTCTTTTTCAGCCGACTGCTCCGCAACACGTTCCTGCTCGGGTTCCTGAACATTCTCTGGGGATTCCCGATCCCGATCATTTTCGCGCTGATGCTCAATGAAGTGCGCTCAAAACGGCTCAAACGCGTTACACAGACGGTGAGCTACCTGCCGTACTTCATCCCGATTGTCGTGCTGGTCGGCCTGATGAACGAGTTCTTCGGGTACTACGGCCTGGTCAACGAGGTCATCGGGAAGCTGGGCGTCCCCGCGCAAAAGTTCATGAGCCACAAGACGTGGTTCCGGACCATGTATGTCGGATCCGGCGTGTGGCAGCAGATGGGCTACAACTCCATCGTCTATCTGGCCGCGCTCTCCGCGATCGATCCGGGCATGTATGAGGCCGCCGTGATCGACGGCGCGTCCCGCTGGAAGCGTGTGACCCACATCACGCTGCCGAGCCTGCTGCCGACGATCACAACGCTGTTGCTTTTGAACTTAAGCCGCGTCCTCAACGTCGGCTTTGAAAAGGTCTTCCTGATGTACAGCCCGGGCTCCTATGAAACTGCGGACGTCTTCTCCACCTATGTCTACCGGCGCGGCCTGATCGGCCTGGACTTTGGGTACGGCGCCGCGATCGACCTGTTCAACGCGTTTGTGGCGTTTATCCTGGTGATGGTCACCAACACCATCGTCAAACGAAGCGGAAACGACGGCCTGTACTGACTTTCGGAAGGAGTTGTCGTATGCACAGACCCCTCGCGATCAAGGAAAGCGTCGGCTCGCGCGTCTTTGACGCGTTCAACGTGCTGTTCATGCTGCTGGTCGGGTTCGTGATGCTCTACCCGTTCTACTGGGTGTTCATCACGACGATCAGCGACCCTGTGTACCTGTCGAAGCACACGGTCAAGCTCTGGCCGAAAGGGTTCCATGTGGACGCCTACAAGTACGTGCTGGCGGACGACGCCATCTGGCGAGCCTACGGCAACACGATCCGTTATACCGTTGTCGGCACATTGGTTTCGCTGTCCGTCACGTCGCTGACGGCCTACGTGCTCTCCATCCGAACCTACAGCTTAAAGCGGCCGTTGTCGCTGTTTTTCACGGTCACGCTGTTCTTAAACGGCGGCATGATCCCGACCTACCTGATGATCAGCAACCTAAAGCTGATCAACACGATCTGGGCGATCGCGCTGCCGCCCGCGATGAGCCTCTGGTATGTCGTCATCCTCCGCACCGGGTTTGGCGGCGTGTCCGAGGAGCTGCGCGAAGCCGCGCTGGTGGACGGCGCGAATGACCTGCGCATCTTCCTGCAGATCGTCCTGCCGCTGTCGAAAGCCGCGCTGGCCACGATCGCGCTGTTCGCGGCCGTTGGCTACTGGAACAACCTGTTCAACGCGCTTCTGTACATCAACGAAAAGAACAAATTCCCGCTGACCATCTATCTGCGCAACCTGATCGTCACCGGCGAAAACGACCCGATGTCGCTGGCGTCCAACGAATCCTACCTGTTCTTTACCAACATCGTCGAAAGCGGCGGCGCGGCCGGCATGGGCATCGCGATCAAGATGTCCGCCATTGTGTTCACCATCCTGCCCATCATGTGCGTCTATCCGTTCGTCCAGAAGTACTTTGTCAAGGGCGTCATGCTGGGCTCCGTCAAAGGCTGACGCCAGAACATCAACCGAAACACCCGCATACCGGCCAAAGGAGGGATGTGAGCCGAGCACACGCGCGATCCTGTCACCCAATATGCATAGAAAGAAGGAGCATCATGAAAAAGTTTCTCCCGCTGTTGCTGATCGCGCTTCTTTGCGCCGGATGCATCCCCTTCTCCGCGCATGCCGCGGACGCGCTGCCCACGATCACCCTGATGAACAACTGGGAGCCGGGCGCGCTGGCCAACCAGGACTTTGAACTGTCCTATGTCGCCAAGAAATGGCAGGAGGACGTCGGGTTCAAGCTGGTGACGATGAACACCCCGTCGGACACCTACGCGATGAAGTTCAACACGATGCTCGCCTCCGGCGACCTGCCGGACATCGTCTGCATCCGCGGCGTCAACGGCGCCGACGTGATGAACGAATACGGCCCCAAGGGCCTGTTCGTCAACCTCAGCGAGCACAAGGACAAGCTGCCGAACTTCTTCAAGCTGGCCGAACAGTATCCGGAAATCGCCAAGGTCATGCAGAGCGACGACGGCAACATCTACGGCTTCCCGTTCACGGTCTGCGTGTTCCCGGACATCATGTATTCGACGGCTGTCATCCGTCAGGACCTGCTGGCGAAGCACGGCATCGAACTCGGCAGCATCGTGACGCTCGACGACCTGACCAATGCGCTGCGCGCGCTGAAAGAAGACTGCGCGGGCGGCGCGCCGTGGATTCAGCGGAACGGATACGCGGCCTTCATGGAGCGTTCCGGAATGCTGTTTGACACCGGCAACAAAATGTGGTGGGACCAGGATCTGAACAAGTACGAGTTCCCGAGCCATTCCTCGCGGTTCAAGGCGCTTGTGACATGGCTGAATCAACTGTACGGCGAAGGCCTGATCCATCCCGACTGGACGACGATGTCCGACGAAAACTGGGAGAAGCTGCTGGCGGGCGGCCAGGGTGCGTTCACCGTCGACCGCATGAGCCTCGTCGGCGATCCCACGTTTGACCAGACATTTGAGTTCCGCCCGATTCTGTATCCGGAAATCGACGGCAAGCGTGCGAGGGCGGCCCGCCGCCCGACGGTCGACGCGAGATCCCCGTGGGTCATCAACGCCAAGAGCAAGAACCTTGACGCGTCCCTCGCGGCGTTCGACTACCTCTACGACGAGAACAACTGGTTCATGCTGCAGCACGGCATCGAGGGCGTCTCCTACGAAAAGGGCGACCAGACGCTGGCCGGCATTACCTGGCTCGCGCAGGCGTACGGCTTAAACTCGGACACGCCGGGCGCGGTGCACTACGGCATCCACGGCTTCCAAAAGATCGAGCGCGTCCGCACGAAGGAAGTCATCATGAGCTTCTACCCGAAGCTGTACCCCGAAGTGTTCTTCCAGCACGTCGACCGGATCGAAGCGGAAGGCGGCGGCTTTGCGAAGGATCAGCCGCAGCTTAAGTTCACGTCCGATGAGTTCAAGATCAAGAACGGTGTGGAAACCGCGCTGCTGACGTACCTGGACGAGAACGTCGTCATGTTCGTCGAGGGTGAGCGGCCGCTTTCCGAATGGGAAGACTTCATGGCCGAAATCGAAGGCATGGGTCTTGCCCAGGTGCCGAAGATCTACGACGACGCGCTGGCCCGCTGGGACGCGCTGTAAGGCTGAACCGACGCGGCGGATCGGGTAGGCGCCGGGCATGGCATCTCCGGCGTCCCCCGCGGTTCGCCGCGCCCATCGACCATCCGCGGATAGGGAGGAGTGGGCATGTACAGTCGCGTTTATCAGGATTACGCGCGGCAGATTCCTGTCGTGGCCGACGTGGATGTCGCTGTCATCGGCGGCGGAACGGCGGGTGCGATCGCCGCGATCGCGGCGGCGCGCCTCGGCGCGAAAACCGTGCTGATCGAGCGCATGGCGACGCTTGGCGGCACACCGACGACCAACTTCATGGGTTCCATGGGCGACCGGTTCATGACGCGCGACGGCGTGCAGCTTTTGGGCGGCCTGCCGTTTGAGGTGGTGGACAGGCTCGCGAAAGCGGGCGGAACGCAGCATCCCACGGGCATGGAAACCATCCGCGGCGCGATGGACATTCCGTTCACCGTGCCGTTCAAGCCCGAGGTTCTCTCCGACGTGCTGCTCAAAATGGTGCGCGAGTCGGGATGCCAGATGCTGCTGCAAACGCACTTCTCGCACCCGATCGGGCCGGCGGAACGTCCGCGCGGCTTTGTCGCGGTGAACAAATCCGGGCAGGTCGCCGTGATGGCCAGGGCGTTTGTCGATGCCAGCGGCGAGGCCGATATGGCGGCCGCCTGCGGTGCGCCGTGCATGGGTCTGTCGGGCGACGACGACTTCGGCGTCACGTCCTGGGGGATGCTGATGAAAATCGGCAACGTCGACTTTGGCAAAATCATGGAACGCTTTGCCGCCATACAGCCGGACGACGCGTTCGACGAATTTGACCGGTGGCTGCCGGGGCACCTTGGGATGACGGTGGAGCAGATCAAGGCCGATCAGTTCTGGCGGCACTACATCGGCCCGCTGACATTCGGGCACGCGCCGATGTTCGAACCGGGCGAAACCCTGTATACCGCGCGGCGCAGGCAGTGGATGCTGGACCGCTGGGCGCGCGAAGGGGTGCTGTACAACTTTGAACTGAACCTGCTTCGGAACGAGCTGATGGCGGCGATCCGGGCGGGCGATCTGACCGTGCCGAAAAAATTCCCCGGGTTCGGCCTGCTGAACCTGAACAACGACGGCTTCGCGATCGGCGCGTGGGGAGAGGGCGTCGCGCTGGTGAACACCTGCAACGCGATTGCGGGATTCGACGGGACATGCGGCGAGCACGTGTCCCGCGCCGAGGAGGAAGGCCGGTTATACAATATGGAGATCGCGAACTTCTACAAGAAGTACGTTCCGGGCTTTGAGCGCTCGTTCGTCACCGCGATCGGATGGCAGTTTGTGCCGCGCCACGCGCGAATGATCCGGGGCATGGCCGTCGGTTCGCGCGAGATGATCGACTGCACCGGCCGCGCCGCGGACGACCCCGTCTACCTGTTCGGCGGCATGGGCATGTTCGGCAAGCCGAACCAGATTCCGTACGGCGTGCTGGTGCCCAAGAAGGTGCAAAACGTGCTGGTCGCCGGCAAGTGCGCGTCGGGCGTCAGTTTCTTCCGCAGCATTCCAAGCTGCATGGCGATGGGACAGGCGGCTGCGACGGCCGCGACGATCGCGGCGGAGAGCGGCGCTGCGGCCTGGGATATTGACCGCGCGGCGCTCCGGGCAAGGCTCCTGTCGCAAGGGGTCATTCTATAGACGGACGCAGGAGAGAGATTGCCATGGAAACACTGGAGACGGACGTGCTGGTCGTCGGCGCTGGGCTGGCCGGGCTGATGGCCGCGCTCTTTGGCGCGAAGCGAGGCGCGCGGACGCTGCTGGTTTCGCGGCACGGGCGGCCTGAAACCTCCAGTTTTTATGGCAAGACATGGGGGCATGGGCTTGTCCTGCCAAGGGACGAGCGGTTTGCCCGGACACTGTTCGCGCGCGGCGGACGCATGGGCGACCTTGCGCTCTGCCGCGCGCTTTGCCGCCGCGGCGCGGAGGCGCGGGCGGCGTCCGAAGCGCTCGGCCTGCGTTGGCGCGAGACGCGGGACGACGCCTGCTTCTATCGCCAGGGCGAAGAAACGCTGCATCTTTTCATGGCCAAAGCGGATCAAAAAGACCTGGACAGGGCCATCGCGGCCCGGTTTGAGACGTTTCCAAACCTGCGAACCCTCGGCGCGCTTTCCGCGCGGTCGCTGATCCGGACGGAAGACGGCGCGGTTCGCGGCACGCTGTTTGAAACGACCGACGGGAAGCCCGTCGCCGTGAACGCGCGCGCGGTCGTGCTCGCGACGGGCGGGTACGCCGGGCTGTACCGGTCTTCGTATCCGGTCGGCGTCGGCATCGGGCACATGATGGCCTTCGAGGCCGGGGCCGCGCTTCGCAACCTGGAGTTTTTGCAGTTTATTCCCGCGTTTACCGAGCCGGTGCGCGGTCTGCTGTTCAGCGAAAGGACGCTCCGATACGCGCGGCTTGAGCGCGCGGACGGCGCGGAGATCGTGCCCGCCGCGCTGTGCCGCGAGCGCGCCGCCCACGGCCCGTTCAGCGGGGAACTTCCGACGCGGGACGTCGACATCGCCATGTTCGGCGAGGTCGTTCGCGGCGGGCCGCTGTCCGTCCGCGTGCGGTACGATCCCGCGCTGCGCGACGACCCGCAGGATTTCAACCGCGCGTACCTGTCGTGGGTGGATTCGATGGGTGTTGACCTGTTCTCCGCGCCGCGCGCGGTCGCGCCGTTCGCCCACGCGTCAAACGGCGGCGTCGTCATCGATGATAGGGCCTCGACCGGCGTCCCCGGGCTGTACGCCGCGGGCGAGGTTGCCAGCGTGCACGGCGGTAACCGCATCGGCGGCACATCCATGCTAAACTGCCTCGTGTTCGGCATGATCGCCGGAACGGAGGCCGCGGCGTACGCGGCGGACAGCGGCGCGGCGATTGGGCCGCCGCCGCCCCGAACCAAACACGAACCCGAACCCGCGCCGGACGCGCTTCTTAAACTGCAAACGCTGATGTATCGCCACGGATCGATCGTCCGGGACGCGGAAGGCCTCAACACGGCGGTTCGCGGGGTCTCCGCGCTGCCGGACGGCGCGGCGGGCGGCTCCTTCGCCCGGGCGAAAAATCTTTCGCTGATGATGCTCGACGCGATGCTGCGGCGCGAAGAAAGCCGCGGCGGCCATTACCGAAAGGACGCGCCGGAGCGGGATGACGCGCGCTGCCTGTTCCGCACCGTGTACCGGCGCGAGGGAGACGGATTTGTCGCCGAGCGCTCGCGCTTGGACGACGGAGAGGAACCATATGCGGTTTGACGTGGTGACTGTGCGGGGCACGCCCCGCGCGATGGGCAGATCCTTCGGGGAGCAGTGCGGCGAAAAAATCCGCGCGTGCCTCGCGCAGGTGCTTGGCCAGGACGCGCCGGATTCGAAACTTCGCCGCGCGGAGGCCTTTGTTCCCGTCTACCAAAGATACTTCCCGGACGGATTGGAGGAAATCCAGGGAACGGCTGAGGGCGCGGGCATTTCGTTCCCGGAAGCGCTGCTTTTGCAGACCAGATGGGAGATCGCGACCGTGCCGGACCCGGACGCGTGCACCGCCTTTTCGTGCTGCGCGCCCGTGACGCGGCGCTCGGAATGCTACGCGGGCATGAACAAGGATGTCAGCGAGCAGTCGCGCGAGAACATGGTGATCCTTCGGATGATACCGGGAAAAGGCCCGCGCAAGCTGATGGTCGCCTATTACGGCTCCATGGCCGGGCCGGGCATGAACGAACACGGCGTCAGCTTTTTCGGCAATTCGCTTTACGGAGGCGTTGCGCGCTTCTCGGTTCCGCAGCCGGTGCTGATGCGCGTTTTGCTGGACTGCCCGGACATGGAATCGTGCGTGGACCGCGCCGGCATCATCGAGGAGGACGGCATGGTCGGGTTTTCGGGCAACTTCTTAATGTCCGACAGGTCCGGGCGCGCCGTCTGCATCGAAATGATGTCGGAACTGTACGCGCTGGTCTATCCGGAACCCGGCAAGGGTTTCATCGCGCACGCAAACCACCTGCGCACTGAAAACGCGGCCATGCGCGCGATGGAAAAAACGGGATACCGCGGCAACACGCTCGGGCGGCAGGCGCGGCTTGAGGCGCTGATCGGGGAAGCGCGGGGAAGCGTGGACGCGCGCGCGCTGATGCGCATGCTCGCGGATCATGAAGGCGCGCCGCACGGGATCTGCAGGCACGGCGCGCCGATCATGGGCGACGAGGCCGTCACGGCGATGTCGTACATCGCGGCCCCGAAGGAAGCCGGCGCGTGGGTCGTAAAGGGAACGCCCTGTAACGGGGAGTACGGGTTTCACTCGGTGTAAAGCCGCCGCAAGGAGGGCATCCAATGACAAAGCGGGAGCGCATGCTGGCCACGCTGCGCCACGAGGGCGGAATCATTCCGGTCTGGTCGATGGCCTTTGAGAACATCGAAACCGCCCGGCGCATCCTGGGCGACGACAACACGCCCACCGACATCCATCCCGGTCCGGCGTACAGGCCCGGCGCGGCCACGCCGGAAAACCGCGCGCGGAACCTCCGCTACGCCGAGGCGATGGACAATTACGTCATCGGCGTCGGGCGCGGCGGCAGCTTTTCGTTCGGCCACCGCGGGCCGGGCGAGTTCATGGAGCGGGTGCTCGAGCGCGACGACCGGCATATTGTCGCCGAGCATGAGACCGGCGTCAAAAAAGAGACCCGGTTTTCCCCGCACTTCTTCCACTACTACGATTACCCGGCGATGACGCGCGAAGCGTTTGAGCGCATGACGTTTCCCGACGCGGGCGCGCCGGAGCGGTACCTCGGCATCGCGGAAGAGGCGCGCTTTTACAGGAAACAAGGATACTACACCTACGCGAGCGTCAACGGCTTCTTTTCCGGGCTGCACTATTTTCTATGCCCCTACGACGAACTGCTCGCGCAGCTTCTGCTCGACGAGGATTTCATCGACGCGATGCTCGCGAAGCTGGGCGACTTCAACCTGACCGCGGCCGAAAACCTGCTGCGCGCGGGCGTCGACTGCATTACCTTCTGCGACGACTTAGGCAGCGGCAGCAGCCTGCTGTTCTCGCCGGAACTCTACGACCGTTACTTCTTTCCGTGGCACAAGGCGCTGGCCGACCTTTGCCACAGCTACGGCGCGCACCTGCACATGCACAGCCACGGCGACATCCGAAAGGTGCTCGGACGCATCGTCGACACGGGCGTCGATATGCTGAATCCCTGCGACCCGTACGAGAACATGGACATGGCTGCGCTGAAGGAGGCGTACGGGCACCGCGTGACATTTGTCGGCGGCGTGCACAAGTTCTTCTTTGAGTGGAGCGAAGACGAGATGGAAGCCGCGCTGCGCGCGCTGTTTACGGTCGGCGGGAAGGGCGGCGGCTATATCTTCATGGATTCCTCCGGAAGCATTCCGGAGACGGTTTCCGCCGAGACATACGCCTTCTACAGCCGCACAAGCAGAAGGCTTCGCCGCGCGCTTTGCGAGGCGGGCAACGGAGGCGCACGATGAACCGGTATGAGGCGCTCGCGCTGCGCGGGTTTTATCAAAACGAGCTGACAAACAACCTGCTGTCCTTCTGGGACGAGTGCTGCGTCGACCGCGCGCGCGGCGGCTTCTACAACTGCTTTGACAACGCCGGCCAACGGCTGATCAGCCGCGACAAGTATACCTGGTCGCAGGGCCGCTTCGTGTGGATGTGGGCGCGGCTTGCCGGGATGCGCGGCGACACCTTCACAAAGGAACAGCGCGGGGCGTTCCTTGAAAAGGCGCGGCGCGGCTGCGATTTTCTGCGCGCGCACTGCCTGATCGCGCAGGATGACTGGCGGTGCGTGTTCCTGACGGACGAGGCGGGCAACCCGAAGCGCGTCGAGGGCTGCGGCGAGTACGACGCGAGCATTTACGCGGACTGCTTCGTCGCGCTTGGGTTCGCGCGGTACGCCCTGGAAGCGCGCGACCGCGCGGCCTGGGCCTTCGCGTCGAACCTGTACCGGTCGATCGTCTCCCGCGTCGAAGCGGGCGCGTACCACACGCTGCCATACCCGCTGTCGCCGCGCTACCGCGCGCACGGCGTCCCGATGATCCTGTCGCATGTCACGCGGGAAATGCGGCAGGCCGCGCTCGCGCTGGAGCCCGATGCCGCGCCGGCGCTGGATAAGCGTCTGCGCGCCTACGCGTCGGATGTGCTGGATCACTTCGTGGACGACACGGGCGCGCTTCGCGAAATCATCGCGGCGGACAACCGGTTCGTCGATGGGCCGTTCGGGCGGCATGTCAACCCGGGCCACGCGATCGAGGACGCCTGGTTCCTTGTCGAGGCGGCGGACGCTCTCGGAGAACCCATATGGCTCCCGAAGATCGCGGCCATGGCGTCGCGCGCGCTGTCGCTCGGCTGGGACGCGCAACACGGCGGGCTTTTGCACTTCGCGCCGCTTGAAGGGACTTCGCTCGACGACGACGCGGGCGACGCCGAGGGCGAGCCGCTGCTGCGCCTCGTGCGCGGCGACCGCGGCAGCAAGCTCTGGTGGGTGCATTCCGAAGCGCTGTACGCCACGCTGCTGCTGCACGAGCGACACGGCGACGATTCGTTCCTCGCGTGGCACCGACGGCTCTTTTCGTATGTGTTCACGCATTTCCCGAACCCAGACCGGGAAACGCGCGAGTGGAACCAGATTCTGACCCGGGAAGGCGCGCCGCAGGACAAGGTTGTCGCGCTGCCGGTCAAGGACCCCTACCATATCGTTCGCAACATGATACAACTGATCGAGCTTCTGACCGACCGGACCGATAAGGAGGATCCAAATGAAACATGAGATTTTTCCCGCGTACCGCGCGCTGTTTGAGCAGGCGTTTGTGCCGATCTTCGTCAAGGACGCCTTTGACACGGCGACGATGCTGGAAGGCTGCCGCCTGGCCGGCGTGCGCGTCATCGAGTACACGCTGCGCCGCGAGGACGCCGACCGCGTGATCCCGACGCTCAAAAAGGCCGAACCGAACCGGTTTGTGTTCGTCGGCAGCACGCTCGACTCGGAGCGCGTCGTGCGCAAAATGAAAGAAAAGTTCCCGCAGATCATGACGATCCCGGAAATCCTCGGGCACGGCGTCGACGGCATCATTTCCATGTTGCCGATGCAACCGCAGAACATCGCGAAGTACGCGGAGCGCGCGGTGGTCATCCCTTCCGCCGAGACGCTGGGCGAAAGCCTCGCGCAGGTGGACGCAGGCGCGCATTTCATCAAGCGCCTCGGCACCGAGCTCGACCGCGTGAAACTCAGCCGCGCGGCGCCCACGTTTGATTTCTGCCCGCTGTTCGTCACCGGCGGCGTGACGGTCGAGCGGATGCCGGAAGTGTTCGGCATCGGCGGCATGGTCGTCGGCGCGGGCTTCGACATGCTGCTCAAGGACATCCGCCCGGAAACGCTGACGCCCGAGATGGTCGCCGGGCGGCTGACCGCGTTTATTTCGGCCGCAAAGGCCGCGCGGGCCAAGGCGTGGCCGCAGCTTGCCGGGCTTGAGACCCTTTCGGACGCCGAATGGCTGTCCCGGCTCCCGTTCTATCACACGTTTGGTTAAGAGAGGTGCGCGCCATGTACAAGCTGTTGAACCTGAGCGAATGCAAGGGCGTGGAGACACTGTTCGCCGCGCTTTCGGACATCGTCGAGACCGCCACGCTGCCGCCTGACCGCGCGCTGGCGCTGGACGCCATCGGCGAATACGACGGGTATGTCACGTCGCTTCGTGTGCGCGTGGACAGGGAGTTCCTGGATCGCGCGACGCGCCTGAAGGCGGTTTTCACGCCGAGCACCGGCCTTGACCACATCGACCTTGCGTACGCCCGGGAAAAGGGCGTCGCGGTCTTTGGCATGAAGAACGACCGCGCGTACCTCGACAGCATCACGGCGACCGCCGAGATGGGGCTTGGCCTGCTGCT
>JAVBOQ010000029.1:0-5740 GCA_031550455.1 Eubacteriales bacterium | reverse complement strand
GCAGTGCTATCAGGCGCGAACCAAAAAGAACGCCAGGAGGCTCCGCCTCCTGGACCTCCGCCACAGGGCTTCGCCCTTTGGAATCCCTCCTTTGCCTCACGGCAAGGGAGGGTTATTTCATAACAAGCCTAAAGGCGCCCCCGCACAAAGAAGACTTTTCTTTGCTTCTTTCTTTTCTTCTGAAAAGAAAGAAGACGTTCTCCCCGCGCCTCTTACCCTTCCGCCCCCGCCGCTGTCTTCGGCGCTTCCTTGCGCGGCGGCCGCGCGCGGCGGCGCTTCGCCTGTGAGAGCTTTTCGTTGAAATAGCGTTCCAGCTCGCCGTCCGGCGCGTACACAGTGCGTGTCCAGACGAACTCGCCGTCGGCCTTCCGGCGCACGCGATAGCGCACCAGATGCCGTCCGTGGTCGCGGCAGGCGGCCATCTTCATCCAGCGGTCGCCGCTGGTGACGCGGCCCGGTTCGACCTTCATCGCGTTCCCGCACGCGGGGCAACTGACCGGCACCGCCGTGCAGTGCTCCTTGCACAGCGCGCGCGTCTCAAACCCGCCCTCGCTGCCCGCGGAAACGAATTTCTTTTGCATGAACAGCCGGTTTTCGTTGATGCGCGGCGCGGGGCGCGGCGTTTCCGCGTCCGCATCGTCCATGCCGGCGTCCATGTTCAGTTGCGAACAGACGCGCACGGTGATGTACGAGTCGTTGAGCGCGTCGTGATGCATCAGGTCGTCGTCGTGCACGCCGAGGTTTTCGGCCGCCGCGGCCAGTGCGGTCTGCACGCGGTCGCCGCGAATCTGCCGGGCGTAGATGCGCTGCGCGTCATACCAGAGGCTCGCGTCCAGCGGGCTCATCTTGTAGTAGGCCAGGTTGTTCTGGAACACGCGCAGGTCGTCCGTTCCCCAGGTGATGAACCGCTCGGCGTCCGCGCTCCAGTCGGAGAAGTGCGCGTACGCGACCGGGAAATCCTCGCCCTGATCGATCTCCGCCTGCGTCTTTTGAATGACGCGCGCGACGTGCCGGCTCAGTTTGCTGCGGCCCTGCAGCCGCACGCCCGCGGTGAACGTGTCGACGACGCGGAACCTGCCGTCCACCTTGACCGCGCCGATCTGGATGATCTCGTGCGGCATGACGACGCCTTCCCTGGAGGTCGGCGTGCGCGTCCATTTCGGGTACTGGTTCCATTCGAGGTCAACGACGACATACCGCGTGCCGTCCAGGGTTTCCTCGGCGGGTCCGGATTTCTCTTTGCGCCCGAACAAGCCGCGAACAGCGGTCAGAATGGATTGCAAGCGGCTCTTGCATGCCACGGAAAAACTGCTCATCAGGCCACGTTTCCTCTCGTGCTTTGCGTAATGCGCCCCAGCGATGCGCGCGGCGCGGCGTTTCCGCCGTGTAATAGCTTATCATATGAATCCGATATGTAAAGTACAAATTAACGTTAGCGTTGTAAAAATGTGCCGCGCAAGTCGGCCGCGCATGGAAAAAATTGAATTGAAAACCATTTGCGGCCATGGTATGATTCCGACATAATGCGTTACATTTCACGTCACAAAGCCATGGCGCGCGGCCTGCCGTCACGGCGAAGGCGCGCGTTTGTCCTGTTGATTTGCCTGATTTTTCACGCGCTGTCCGCGATCCCTTTGCCCGCCGCGGCCGAAGGACTGTACCTGCGCGCGGAGTTCAGCGCGACGCTGCTGTCCGGTCGCGGGCTGGATGTGAAGCTCACGATTCCCGAGGCCGGACGGCTGACCGTGACGCTTGAACGAGGCGATGAAACGCCGCTGCCGCTCTTTGCGATGGGCGTTTCCGCGGGATCGATGAACCTGCACTGGGACATGACCGCGGGCGGCGAAGCCGTTCCGCCGGGCGCGTACACGATGACGATGGCGCTCGCGCCGAAGGACGGCAGCCCGCCGGTGAAGGTGCGGGAAGCGATCGAGATCGCGACGCTTTCCACGCCCTATTCAGACGCTGACGACGGCAGCTACTGGTCGATGTCGCCGGGCGAACCGGACGACCGCGTGATCTGGGAGATCATGACGCAGCCGATCACCATCTACGACGACCACTTCATTGGCCAGAGCGCGCATGTCTACCTCAAAGCGAACCCAGACGGCACAGGCGCGAACGTCGCGCAGATTCACGGCCTGACGCAGGGCCTGCATGTCGTCGGCGAGGTCAACGAGCACGGCTATGCGCTGGTCGAGGCGTTCAGCAACTACGACCCCGAGTACCTGCCGCGCGACGCCGACCCGCTGACCGACGCCTACGGGCTCAAGCGCGGCTATGTCAAGGCAGCCAACCTGCGCACCGTCGAGGTCGACCGGCACATCGGTCTGCTCGTCGACATCCTGACCCAGCGGCTCTATGTGTTCGTCGACGGCGCGCGCGTCACCGAGCTGACCATTTCCACCGGGCTTGGCACCGTGTCAAAGCCGTACCGCGAGACGGCCGCCGGTGAGTTCATCACGGGCAGCCGCAAAAGCGCGTTCTGGGACGAGGACACATACGCGGAAATGGGCCTTCGGTACAACGGAGGCTCGCTGATTCATCAGGTGCCGAGCCTCGTCGTGGACGGCGTCCGCAAGTTCGCGGCGTATGAAAAGGATCTGGGTAAAAAGGCGAGCGGCAACTGCGTCCGCGTGCCGCGCGCCTTGAATCCGGACGGGTACAACATGCTGTGGCTCTGGCAAAACCTGCTGGAGGGCGTGCACTACAAAGTGCTGATCTGGAACGACATTGAGCGGGTCGATACGCCCCGGGTCAAGTTTCCGGATCCGATTACATAAAGTATCCCACCGCGCCTCGGAACATCGGACTGTCCTTGTCGCCCGGCACGTTTTTGTAAAGCCACGCGCCCGTGCGCTCGCTGTGGGCCATGCGGCCGAACACGCGGCCGTCGGGCGACGTAACGCCCTCGACCGCCTGCGCGGAGCCGTTCGGGTTAAACAGGATGTCCATCGTCGCGCGGCCGTCCGCGTCGACGTACTGGGTCGCGATCTGCCCGTTCGCCGCGAGCGTTTCAAGCAGCGCGGCGTCGCAGACGAACCTACCCTCGCCGTGGGAAACCGGCGCGACGTGGATGTCGCCGGGTTCGGCGTACATCAGCCACGGCGATTTGTTCGACGCGACGCGTGTGCGCACCAGCCGCGACTGGTGGCGGCCGATCGCGTTAAACGTCAGCGTCGGCGCGTCCGGCGCGGGCTCCCGGATCTCGCCGAAGGGCACGAGGCCGAGCTTGATCAGCGCTTGAAACCCGTTGCAGACGCCGCCGACCAGGCCGTCGCGCGCGCCGAGCAGTTCGTTCAGCGCGTCCCGGATGCGCGGGCTGCGCAGGAACGCGGTGATGAACTTGCCGGAGCCGTCCGGCTCGTCGCCGCCCGAAAAACCGCCCGGGATCAGCAGAATCTGCGACGCCGAAAGCCGTTTCGCGAACCGTTCGACCGATTCCGCGACGCCCCGCGCCGTCAGGTTGTTCACGACGAAGATCTCAGGCTCCGCGCCGGCTTTTCGCAGCGCGTTCGCCGTGTCGTACTCGCAGTTCGTCCCGGGGAACACCGGGATCAAGGCGCGCGGGCGGGCGAGGGATGGGGAACGGGAGGGACGAGGGGGACGGCGGAGGACGCTGTCCTCCGCGCCTCCTGCCAAGGGGACATTGTCCCCTTGGATTCCCTTCTTTGGGGGCGCAAAGGTGAAGGTTTTTGCGGGCGACGCGTCGGGCGCGCCGCCGGTTTTTGTTGGGAAGACGGGTTCGAGCTGGTCGGCCCATACGGCTTCGAGCTCGGCCAAATTGATTCGCGCGTCGGCTGTCCGGATCGCGTAATCTTCTGTCGTCCGGCCGACGGTTTCGCCGACCGGCGCTTCGGTTTCGAGCAGGAACGCGCCGCACGGGCGGTCAAACGCGCGCATCGGTTCAAACGCGGGATCGAACGCGAAGCCGATCCGGTTGCCGAGCGCCATCTTGAACAGGCCTTCCGCGATGCCGCCGTGGCCCGGTGTCCACGCGGACGCGGCCTTCTTTTCGCGGATCAAACGCGTCACCAGATCGAACGTGTCAAGCAGATCCTCCGGCGTGTCGCCGGGCGTCACCAGCGCGATCCGCGCGCCGGGCCGCTTGAACTCCGGTGAAATGACGTCACCGGCATGCACGGTCGCCACCGCGAACGACACCAGCGTCGGCGGCACGCGCAAATCCTCGAACGTCCCGCTCATCGAATCCTTGCCGCCGATCGCGGCGAGGCCGAGGTCAAGCTGCGCCGACAGCGCGCCGAGCAGCGCGGACAGCGGCTTGTCCCAGTTGTCCCGGCCCATCCGCTCGAAATATTCCTGGAACGTCAGGTGCGCATTTTTGTAGCCCGCGCCGGTCGCGACCAGTCGCGCCACCGACGATACGACCGCCCGGTACGCGCCCTGAAACGGGTTCTGCTCGCTCTCGTACGGGTCAAAGCCGTACGCCATCACGGAGCAGGTGTCCGTCTCCTGAAACAGCGCCGGGAGCTTTGCCGCCATCGCCTGCGGCGGCGTCATCTGCCGCGCGCCGCCGAACGGCATCAGCACCGTGCCCGCGCCGATCGACGCGTCGAACCGCTCGGACAGGCCGCGCTTTGACGCGACGTTCAGATCGCGCGCCAGCGACCGGAAGCCCTCCGCGAACGCCGCTGGTTTTTGAGCGGAAATATCCGGCATTTTCGGCACGCGCGCGGTCGCCCGCTTCGGCGCGCCGTTTGAGTTTAAGAACGCGCGTGCGATGTCGACGATCGCGCGGCCGTTTTGCCGCATCACGAGGCGCGGCGCTTCCGTGACCTCGGCGACCACCGTCGCCTCGAGGTTTTCCGCGTCGGCCAGCGCGAGGAAGGCGGCCACATCGGCCGGCGCGAGCACGACCGCCATCCGCTCCTGCGATTCGCTGATCGCAAGCTCCGTGCCGGTCAATCCCTCGTATTTCTTCGGCACCTTCGACAGGTCGATCGCCAGCCCGTCGGCCAACTCGCCGATCGCCACCGACACGCCGCCCGCGCCGAAATCATTGCAGCGCTTGATCATGCGCGCCGCCTCCGGGTTTCGGAACAGGCGCTGGAGCTTTCGCTCCTCGGGCGCGTTGCCTTTTTGAACCTCCGCGCCGCACGCGGTCAGCGACTGCGCCGTGTGCGACTTGGAGGAACCTGTCGCGCCGCCGCATCCGTCGCGGCCCGTGCGCCCGCCGAGCAGCACCACCGCGTCGCCGGGCGACGGAACCTCGCGCCGGACATGGCTCTGCGGCGCCGCGCCGACGACCGCGCCGATTTCCAGCCGCTTGGCGGCGTAACCGTCGTGGTACCATTCGTCGACCAGCCCGGTCGCGAGGCCGACCTGGTTGCCGTAGGCGCTGTAGCCCGCCGCGGCGGTCGTGGTCAGCTTCTTTTGCGACAGTTTGCCGGGAATCGTCTGTTCGACCGGGCGCAGCGGGTCCGCCGCGCCGGTGACGCGCATCGCCTGGTACACATACGCGCGGCCCGAAAGCGGGTCGCGGATCGCGCCGCCGATGCAGGTCGCGGCCCCGCCGAACGGCTCGATCTCGGTCGGGTGGTTGTGCGTCTCGTTCTTGAACAGCAGCAGCCACGGTTCCGGTTTGCCGTCGACGACGGCCTCGATGCGCACCGTGCACGCGTTGATTTCTTCGGATTCGTCCAGATCCGTCAGTTGCCCACTTTTTTTCAGGTACTTCGCGCCGATCGTCGCCAGATCCATCAGCGTGATCGGTTTGTGG
>JAVBOQ010000275.1:0-7192 GCA_031550455.1 Eubacteriales bacterium | reverse complement strand
CCGACAACGAGCGCGCGTGGGTGCGGCGTGACACCGGCGCGACGACGGTCGTGCTGGCCGGGCGAGACAATATTTTTATCGAGAAAGCGCTGGCGCTGCGTTCCGACGTGACGATTCAAAAAACGACGATCGGCGAGGTGTCGGCGGTTCAAAGCGGTGCACTGACAGTGATCGACGGGCCGCTGCCGGAGACGCTGCCGGAGCGCGGCGCGCTTTTGCTGATCGACCCGGACGCGCGCACCGGCGCGCTGCGCGACGCGCCGGCTTCGCTTTCCGCCGCGCCGGGCGGGCTCGCGGAAACGCTGTCGGCCTATGTGCAGCTCGACGACGCGCGGGTCGCGCGGTACAAACCGGTACCGGTCGGCGAACCGGTCTGGAACGCGAACGGCGAGCCCGTGCTGACCATTTCCGAAGAATCCGGCCGCCGCGTCGCGGTGCTCGGGTTCGACCTGCACGAATCGAACCTGCCGCTGCTGAAGGATTTCCCGATTTTCATGCAAAACCTGCTTGCCTATCTCGCGCCGGAACCGCTCGGCGCGGGGTTCACGGACGGCGACTGCGGAAGCCCGCTGTTCATCACGCCGCAATCGTTCGCGCGGGCCGCGCGCGTCGTCACGCCTTCGGGCCGCGGCGCGACGATCGCGCTGACGGGCGGCGCGCTGACCGACACCGACGAGATCGGCGTGTACACGCTGGTGCAGACGGACGAAGCGGGCGGGGAAACCTCGATTCCCTTCACACTGCACATCCCGGTGTCCGAAAGCGACGTGCGCAGCGCGCCGGAGGGCACGGAAAGCGCCGCGCAATCCGGGCGCGGAGACCGTTACGGCCGCGAGTGGACGCCATACCTGCTCGGGCTTCTGTTGCTGCTGACGTTGGCGGAATGGTGGGTGTATCGGCGTGGGTATTGATTTCGCGAGGCCGCTTCTGTGGCTGTTGCTGCCGGTCTGCGCGGCGGCGGTTTACCTGATTGACCGTTACGCGGACACAAGGCGGGCACGCGGCCGCAAGCGGCTACTGGCGCGGGTCGCGCGGTACGCGCTGGTGTTCCTGCTCGTCGCAGCGCTTTGCGGCCCGGCGCTGCGCTTGCCCGGAAACGGCGCTGCGACCTGGGCGCTCGCCGACCTTTCCGCGTCCGTCTCCGCGCAAAAAGGCGCGATGGAGGACGCGCTGGCGGCGGGCCTTGAAAAGGCAAAGCCAGGTCTTTCCATCGGCGCGATCGCGTTCGGCGCGGACGCGATGGTCGACGCACCGCTCGCGGAGGGCCGCGCGGCGCTTCCGCTCGGCACCGCGCCGGACGCCTCCGGCACGGATATCGGCCGCGCGCTTCAAATGGCCGCAGCGCTGTTGCCGGACGATGCGGCGGGCCGCATCGCGCTCTTGTCGGACGGCAAGGACAACGGGCAGGGCGTCGCGCCGCAACTGTCGGCGCTGAAGGCGCGCGGCATCGCGGTGGACGTGCTGCTTTTCCCGAGCGGGTTCGCCAGGGACGCGCAGGTCACGTCCGTTTCGCCGCCCGCGCAGGTATACCAGGGCGAGAAATTCGACGTGACGGCGCGGGTCGACGCGACTTTTGAAACGCGCGGTTCCCTGGTGCTGTACGCGAACCGAGAGCCGGTCGCCACGCGCGACGTGACGCTTCGGAAAGGCGCGAACACGTTTGTGTTTCAGGACATCGCCAGGACGTCGGGCGTCGTCACCTATGAGGCGCAGTTGATCGCGGAAGGCGACGAGAACCCGCGCAACAACCGGCTCGGCGCGTACATGGAGGTGCGCGGCGCGCCGAAGGTGCTGATCGTCGGTGAAGGCGGCGAACTTGCGAAGATGCTCACCGCAGCCGGTATGCAAACCGAAACGTTGCTGCCCGCGCAGATGCCGGACACGGCGGAAGCGCTGCGCCAATACCACGCGGTCGCGCTGAACAATGTCGGCGCGGACGACCTGTCGGACGCGGCGGCGCAAGCGCTGAACGATTTCGCGCAAAAGCTCGGCCACGGCGTGCTGGCGTTCGGCGGCGACAACAGCTTCGCGGTCGGCGGCTGGCGCGGCACACTGCTTGAAGACATGATGCCGGTCACGATGGACGTCGACCGCAGGCTGCAGATGCCTTCGCTGTCGCTGGTGCTGGTGATCGACAAATCCGGCTCGATGACCGAAGGCCGGTTCGGCGTGACACGGCTCGAAATGGCGAAGGAGGCCGCGATGCGGTCGGCCGAGGTGCTGACCGCCCGCGACAACGTCGGCGTCATCGCGTTTGACGACACGGCCAAATGGGTCGTTCCCATGCAACAGGTCACCGACGTCGCGTCGATCCAGGAGATGATCGGCACGATCCGGCCGGGCGGCGGCACCGCGTTCTATTCGGCGCTCGCGCAGGCGTACACCGCGCTGGAAGCCGCGCAAACGCAGTTGAAGCACGTGATTTTCCTGACCGACGGCGCGCCTTCCGACACCGGCTATGAGAGCGTCGTGCGGCAAATGGCGCAGATCGGCGTTACGGTAACGACCGTCGCGGTCGGCAGCGGCGCGGACGCGCGGCTGCTGGCCGCGCTCGCGGAGGTCGGCAAGGGCCGCGCGTACACCGCGGGCGAGTTCGACGACATCCCGAAAATATTCACCAAGGAAACCTACCTCGCCACACAGTCGTACATCCAGAACCGGACGTTCTATCCGGTCATTTGGGCCGCCGGCGCGCTGACCGGCTACGCGGGATTCCCGCCGCTTGACGGCTACCTTTCCACCACCGCGAAGCCGCTGTCGACCGTCGCGCTGGCCACCGACCGCGACGAGCCGCTGCTCGCCTGGTGGCAGTACGGCGCGGGCCGCGTGCTCGCGTGGACAAGCGACGCGGGCGGCGCGTGGACGGGCGACCTGCTGCGGTGGGAAGAGGCCGCGAAGTTCTTCGCCGGGATGGTTTCGCACGTGCTGCCCGCCGAGGAGGGCGAAGGCACGCTGACGCTGACCCGGGAAGGGAAAACCGCGCTGCTGCGGTATGAAGTCGGCGAGAGCGAAACCGGCCTTTCGACCGAGGCGTCGGTGCTCGCGCCGGACGGCACAAGAACCACGCTGACGCTGTCCGCCACCGCGCCGGGCGTGTTCGAAGGCACGGCGCAGACGCCGCTTGAAGGCGCGTACGCGGTGCGCATCGAGCAGAAGCAGGGCACGGCGCTGCTTCGGACGCTGGAATCGGGCCTTACGATCGGCTACTCCGCGGAATACGACCTTCGCGCGCCGGACGGCGCGGCGCTGCTTGAAAGAATCGCGGCCGAAACGGGCGGACGCGTGCTGACGGACGCGTCGGAGCTGTTCACCGCGCAAGGTGAGCAGAAACGCGCGCGGCGCGACATCACGGCCGCGCTGCTGATCGCGGCATTGTGCCTGTTTGTCGCCGACGCGGCGCAGCGGCGGCTCGCCTGGGAGCGCTGGATCCCGGCCAGGAAACAACAAACGCCGCGCGAAAAAGTGAAAAACCTCCCGAAGGACGCGCCGACCGCGCCCGCAAATGCCAAAAAGGTCAAGCTGCCGGAACCTCCGCCGGTGACCGACACCGCGGAGAAGCTGTTGGAGCGCAGGCGGAAAAAACTGATGTGACGCAGGGTAATTTGGAATGAGAAGTGAGCACACCCGGAGCTCGAGGCGTGTGAACGCCTCGAATGCGATCATTTTCGGCGACATGCGCGCCGAAAATGCGCAGATTCCATAGCCATCCCGCTGGATGGCGGCGGAATCTGTGCCCGGTCCCGGCGCCGCCCGGAAATCTCACAAGATTTCAGGCGCCGTCCCCGCTCCTGTCGGCGATTTCATGCAAATGAAATCGCCCTGTGATGTGACGCGGCGCAGTTGCTTTTTCAGACGCTATCGTATACAATGGCATTGCATTCATATTTATTGTCATTATTGGAGGTATTGCGCATGAATCCATCCTACGTTTTCATGACGGACAGCAACAGCGATATTCCATTCACCCTCAAGGATCAATATGAGATTCCGGTGGTGTACATGCCGTATGTGATCGACGGCGTGGAATACTTTGCGGACCTTGGGCGCGGCGGAGAGGATAAGACGTTCTACGACAGAATGCGCGCGGGCGCGCATCCCGTCACGTCGCTGCTGCCGACCGCGGATTACATCAACTACTTCGAGCCCATCCTGCAAAAAAGCGACCTGTTGTTCGTCGCGTTTTCGAGCCAGCTTTCCGCCACGATCCAGAACATCTATCAGGCGCGCGAGGAGCTTTTGCTCAAATACCCGGAGCGCAAGTTCATGGTCGTCGACACGATGAGCATCGCCGCGCCGGAACTGATTCTGGTGCTCAAGGCCCATGAAATGTACCGCGCGGGGAAGCCGATGGAAGAGGTCGCCGATTGGATCGAGCAAAACAAGCTGCGGTCACAGGCCTGGTTCACTGTGGACGACCTGAAATACCTAAAGCGCGGCGGGCGCATATCCGGCGCGGCCGCCTTCTTCGGCACGATGCTGAGCCTGAAGCCTGTCGTGGTCATGGGCAAAGACGGCAAGATCGCGCCCGCGGAAAAGGTGCAGGGCAGACAAAAAGCGCTGCGGCTGATTGCCGAGCGCACCGCGCAGAACATTGAACACCCGGAAAGCCAGACGCTGATCATCATGCATGCCGACGCGCCGGACGACGCGCAGCGGCTCGAAGACCTGATCCGCCAGCTTGTGCCGACCCTCCGCGAGGTGCGGAAAATCTTCGTCGGCCCGGTCATCGGCACGCACTGCGGCCCCGGCACGGTCGCAAGCTGCTTCATGGGCAAGGAACGGTCGATCTAAGGGAGTACCCTCGGAAAAGAACCAAAGAGGCTTTTCTTTGGTTCTTTCTTTTCCCCCGAAAAGAAAGAACACGTCCCTCGTCCTCTCGGCATCTTCCTCACACCATCTCTCGTTGGGTCTTGCAAAAAAGCTCTCACGAGCCTTTGTGCAAAACCTAACGCAAATTGGTATCACTCCCCCGCGTACTCCGTCGGCGACACGCCGACGATCTCCCGGAATCTGCGCGAAAAATAAAGCGGATCGCCATACCCCACCGACAGCGCCACCGCCTTGATCGGCAGGTTTGTGCGCCGCAGCAAGAGGCACGCCTGACGCATGCGAAACTGCGCGAGATACCGCACGGGCGAGCAATCCAACTGCTGTTCAAACACGCGAAACAACTGGCTGCGGCTCAGCCCGACATGCGCCGCGACGTCTTCAATCGTGATCGCCTCGGCAAAATTGTTGGCGATGAACGCGCAGGCGCGCTGCACATGCCAGTGCGCCGCCATCCTCGCGGGTTTCGCGAAGCTCGCGCGCTCGATCAGCCACGCCAGAAACGCGTACAGATTGCCGGTCATCCGCGCGGCTTCGTGCGGCAAACTCCCGTGCGTCCGGTAAATGGCCGCAAGCAGCGCGCCGGGCTCCGTACCGTCAAAATGCAGCACATACCGGCCGACGCCGAAATCGGTCTGCGTGACAAGCATCGGCGCGTCCAGCCCGCCGAAACCGACCCAGCAATACGACCACGGATCGTCCGCGTCTGCCGCGTACCGGATCGCCTCTTCCGGCCTGATCAGAAACATGTCGCCGCGGGACAGGGCGAACGTCCTGCCGCCGACCGCGTATGTGCCATGGCCGTCGGTTACAAAATGGATCAAGAAGTGATCCCGGACGCCCGGCCCCCAGCAAAAGCCGGGATCGCAGCGCTGCAGGCCGGTGTTGTACACGGCAAGCGACGCGGGCGGCCGCTCAAGCACCTTGAACGAGTGTTTGTAATGGTCTGTCTGCATCCGATCGCCTCCGGCCACAATATACCGCAGATCGGCGGCAAGCGCAACAAAAATCCATGGAATCGGTACGAATATCACTTTCCTTTTTCGCGGTTTTTGCTTATACTATGAGCATCCGAACCGCGAAAGGGGGTATCCTGATGCGCGTATTGGTCACAGGCGGCGCCGGGTATATCGGCAGCCATACCAGCGTGGAATTGCTCAAAGCCGGGCATGACCTGATCATCGTCGACAATATGAGCAACGCGAAACCTGACATGATCGAAAAGATCCGCGCGCTGGCCGGCCGCGATTACACGTTTGTTGAGGCAGACGTGCGCGATCGCGCCGCGATGGACGCGATTTTTTCAGCGCACGCGATCGACGCGGTGATTCATTTCGCAGGCCTAAAGGCGGTCGGCGAATCCGTTGAAAAACCGCTGGAATACTATGACAACAACCTGATCAACACGCTGGTGCTGCTCGAGACGATGCGCGCCCACGGCGTTAAAAAGCTCGTATTTTCGTCGTCCGCGACCGTCTACGGCGTGCGCAACAGGTCGCCGCTCCGGGAGGAGTATGAGACCTCGGCGATCAACCCATACGGGTATACGAAGGTCGTCATCGAGCGGATGCTGACAGACCTCGCGCAGGCGGAACCGGATTGGGGCATCGCGCTGCTTCGGTATTTCAACCCGATCGGCGCGCACGAAAGCGGGCTGATCGGCGAGGATCCCAACGGCATCCCGAACAACCTGCTGCCCTATGTCATGCAGGTCGCGGCGGGCAGGCTGTCCCGGGTGACGGTGCACGGGAACGATTACGATACCGTTGACGGCACCGGGGTACGCGACTATATCCATGTGCTTGATCTCGCGCTGGGCCATCTCGCCGCGCTTCATTATGTGGACGGGCACACAGGCGCCGAGGCGGTCAACCTCGGAACGGGCCACGGCACGAGCGTGATGGAAATCCTGCGCGCGTTTGAAAAGGCGTGCGGCCACGCGCTGCCGTATGAAATCGGCCCGCGCCGCCCGGGCGACATCGGCGAGTGCTACGCCGCGACGGACAAGGCGCTCCGCCTGTTCGGTTGGCGCGCGACACGGACGATCGAGGACATGTGCGCCGACGGTTGGCGGTTCGCGAGGGAAAGGTACGGAAGGTAACGGGGAGGGACTGAGTGAGGAACGCCAAAGGGCTCTGCCCTTTGGAATCCCGCTTAAGGATCCCTTCGTTGTGGCCTGATACAAACAAAATCCCTGCCCCGCCGTGAGGCGAAGGCAGGGTTTCCAAAGGGGTTTAACCCCTTTGGCGGAGGTCCAGGAGGCAGCGCCTCCTGGCGTCCCCCCCCTCACCCCCGCGCGCCCAAAGCGACTTGGGAGGCGGCGGGGGCAAGCCCCCGCCCTACGGGTACGATGGGCGCTAGTGGG
>JAVBOQ010000181.1:0-5741 GCA_031550455.1 Eubacteriales bacterium | reverse complement strand
ATAGAAAGGGTCCGCCGCGATAGCGGCAGACCCTTTTGGCATCCTCGCGCGTTAATAGTTCTCTTTCAACTCCACAAAATACGCCTGCGGGTGCGCGCAGACCGGGCAGACTTCCGGCGCGCCGCCGCCGTAATGGATGTGGCCGCAGTTGCCGCAAATCCAGGCGTTGACACCGGCGCGCTTGAACACCTCGTTCATCTCAATCCGCTGGTGCAGCCGCATGTAGCGCTCCTCGTGCGACTTTTCAATCGCGGCGACGCCGTCGAACAGCTTCGCGATGTCGTCAAAGCCCTCCTCGCGCGCCTCTTTCGCCATGCGGGCGTACATGTCGTTCCACTCGTAATGCTCGCCTCCGGCGGCGATCGTCAGGTTTTCGAGCGTCTTTGGCACGCTACCGCCGTGCAGCAGCTTGAACCATAGCTTCGCGTGTTCCTTTTCGTTGTCGGCAGTTTCCTCAAAAATGGCCGCGATTTGGTTATAGCCCTCTTTCCGCGCCGCGGACGCGAAGTACGTATACTTGTTGCGGGCCTGCGATTCTCCGGAATACGCCTCCGCAAGGTTAGCCCATGTCTTTGTGCCTTTCAGCTCTTTCATGCGTCGCCCTCCCTTTTGATACTTTCGCCTATATCATACCCAACCGCGCGGATATGAAACGAGGCTGCGCTTAGTGTATCAAAAACTTCGCCGCAATCCAACCCGTGCCGGCTTCAAAGACGCAAAAAGCCCAGGTTCCGGTGCCGTCATAGCGCTGGATGGACACCGTTTCATTTAAGAACACCTGGCAGATCGGCGGGTTTGCCGTGGACGGGTCGCCACGTACATTGACCCATTCCTCGCAGTTGCCGATGATCGCGTTGCCGATCGAGGTCGGCAACGAGCCCGTCTGGGCGTATCCGTTCTGGCCCGCGCCGGCTGTCGGCGCGTCCGGCGAGTTAAACCTTGGATCCGGCACGCCGCCGGCGTAATGCTTGCCTTCCGCCAAAGGCATAGCGGACGGATCGTAGTAGAAAACGGTCGTTCCGATCATGAACGCGCCGGTCGGAAACTGCATCGTCAGCACGCCGCCGGGCAGCGAACCGATTGTGCCCGTCACCGTCTGGCCGGGCTGCAGCTTGGACAGGTCAACCGCGCCTGTGGGCGTGCCGGTTGGAACGGCGGTCGTCCCCTGCCCCGGCAGCTCGCCCGGCAGCAGGAACCGCGGGTCGCGCACGCCGCCCGTAAAACTCTGCGCCCGCGCAAAAGCCGGGCCGATCAACAGGAGGCAGCTCAGCGAAAGACACAAAACCGTCATAAACTTTTTGCGCATGGGAAGCTCCTCTCCGCGGCAACGCCGCCTGTGTCCACGATAGGTAGCGTACATAACTGATTCATAAACCGGTAACATAATAAATGTATCAGGAATATTTTTCTTTGTCAACCATTTTTTGAGCGAAATCGTCAAAATTTTGTATGTTTTCGCAATTTTTTTGTTACGGGTGTGTTGCGGACCGTGGGTCGCGTTTCCAGGGCTCACGCATGAAGCGGGAAGTATCCTGCCCGGAGAGCTCGAGAGGCCGAGGCCGCTCGACTTTTCATCATTTTCGGCGACATGCGCGCCGAAAATGCGCAGATTCCGCAGGCGCAGCCGGAGGAATCTGGACTTTCCGCCTGAGGCCGCCCGGAAACGCCACAGCGTTTCAGGCCGAATCCTCCTCGTCCTTCCTCCAAACGCATGAACCTCAGTTCATGCGTTTGCCGTGGGTCGCGTTTCATTTGCCGCTTGACAGCCGGTTCGAAATCGCTTATCCTGGGCGGGCTGTCAAGCGATACGCCTTTACAGGAGGGTCTCCGATGGAAAAGCGCGTCGACGCGGGGCTCCTGCTCTCGCTGTACGGGCCGATGCTGACCGACCGCCAGCGCGAGCTTTACCGGATGCGCGTCGAGGACGACCTGTCGCTGTCCGAAATCGCGGCCGCGTCCGGCGTGACGCGGCAGGGCGCGCACGACGCGATCCGGCGGGCCGAGGCGCAGCTTGAATCACTCGAAGCGAAACTTGGGCTCAAGGCGCGCTGGACGCGCGTATGCGAGGGGCTGATCGCGTGCCGCGCGGCGCTTTCGGGCGGCGACGGCGACAAAGCCGCCATGATCATCGACACGCTGCTGCGCGAGGAGGAGGAACGGGATGGCGTTTGAAGGGTTGACCGAAAAGCTGCAGGGCGCTTTGAAAAAGCTGACCGGGCGCGGCAAGCTGTCCGAGGCGGACGTCAAGGCGGCGATGCGCGAAGTGCGCATGGCGCTGCTGGAGGCGGACGTCAACTTCGTGGTCGCGAAGGATTTCATCGCGAAAATCACCGAGCGGTGCGTCGGCGCGGAGATCGAAAAGAGCCTGACACCGTCGCAGCTCGTCATCAAAATCGTCAATGAGGAACTGACCGCGCTGATGGGCGGCGCGAACGCGCGCCTGACGTGGTCGCCTCAGTCGCCGACCGTCTACATGCTCTGCGGCCTGCAAGGCGCGGGCAAGACGACGATGGCCGGACAGCTCGCGAAATATCTGCAAAAGCAGGGCAAAAAGCCGCTGCTGGCGGCCTGCGACATCTACCGCCCGGCCGCGATCAAGCAATTGCAGATCGTCGGCGAGTCGGTCAAGACGCCGGTGTTTGAAAAAGGGCAGCAGAACCCGGTTCAAACAGCCCGCGAGGCGATCGAGCACGCGCGCTATTACGGCCTCGACACCGTGATCCTCGACACCGCGGGCCGCCTGCACATCGACGAGTCGCTGATGGATGAGCTCAAAAACATCAAGGCGGCCGTTCGCCCGCAGGAGATTCTGCTCGTTGTCGACGCGATGACGGGCCAGGACGCGGTCACCGTCGCGGACTCGTTCAACAAACAATTGTCGATCGACGGCGTGATCCTGACCAAGCTCGACGGCGACACCCGCGGCGGCGCGGCGCTGTCCGTCCGCGCGGTCACCGGCAAGCCGATCAAGTTCAGCGGCGTGTCCGAGAAGATGGACGGTATCGAACCGTTCTATCCCGACCGCATGGCGTCGCGTATCCTTGGCATGGGCGACATGCTGTCGCTGATCGAAAAGGCGCAGGAAAGCTACGACGAACAGGCCGCCGAGAAGCTGGCCCGCAAGGCCCGCGACGCGTCCTTCACGCTCGAAGATTACCTGGACCAGATGCAGCAGATGAAAAAAATGGGCTCGATGGAAAGCGTCCTGAAAATGATCCCGGGCGTCGGCAACAAGCTCAAGGACGTCCAGATCGACGAAAACGCGCTGAAAAAGCCCGAAGCCATCATCCGCTCGATGACCGTCGAGGAGCGCAAACATCCAGAGGTCTTAAACGCCTCCCGCCGCCGCCGCATCGCGGCCGGCAGCGGCACCACCGTCCAGGACGTCAACCAGATGATCCGCCAGTTCGAATCCGCCAAGCAGATGATGAAACAGATGATGGGCGGCAGGTTCGGCGGGCGGAGGATGCGGTTGCCGGGGATGTAGGGGACGGGAGACGGGAGGGACGCCAGGAGGCACTGCCTCCTGGACCACATAGCGCCTGAGCGCAGCGAAGGCTGAGGGTGAGCGATTGCGTGCAATCGCCGCCCGAAACCCGGCGACCGCGAAGCGGTTGACGGGGCGCACCACCAAAGGGGTTAAACCCCTTTGGAAACCCTGCTTGGGGCTTGGGTGTTTACTTTTCTCCCTGAGGCGTCGCGTTCGTATGGTATTCGGGTTGCTATGTTATTTCCACCCCCAAGAAGGGAGTCCAGAGGGCCGAAGGCCCTTTGGCGGAGGTCAAGGAGGCGGAGCCTCCTTGGTTCCTCCCTTCCATCCCCTAGTTTTTTGATGCCCCGCGTTGCACCCGGCCCTTGGCCGTTTGCATACATATTTCGCTGGTGTTACACCACACAGGAGGAACCCACATGGCAGTCAAGATTCGTCTCAGGAGAATGGGCATGCGGAAGATGCCGTTTTACCGGATCATCGTCGCGGACGAGCGGTGCCCGCGCGACGGTCGTTTCATCGAGGAAATCGGGCATTACGACCCGCGTCAGCAACCGGCGGAGATCAAAGTGGACAACGACGCCGCGAAGAAATGGCTGGCCAACGGCGCGCAGCCGACCGAGACCGTGCGCATCCTGCTGAAGAAGTCGGGCGCGATCGAGGGGTAAGCGATGGTTGAATTGGTTCGGTATATCGCAAAGTCGCTCGTCGACAATCCGGACGCGGTGGACGTTCGCGAGACGGAGACGCCGGACGCGGTCGTGATCGAGCTTCGGGTCGCGCCGGACGACATGGGCCAGGTGATCGGCAAGCAGGGGCGGATCGCCAAGGCCATCCGCGCGGTCGTCAAGGCGGCGACGCTGAAGGATCAGAAGCCCGTGTTCGTGGAGATTCTCTGATGCTGGACGCGTTCCTCGCAGTCGGAGAAATCGTGCGGCCGCAGGGGCTGCGCGGCGAACTGAAGATCAAGCCGCTCACCGACGACCCGGACCGCTTCTTTGACCTAAAGCGAGTCCTGATCAACGGCGAGCCGCGCGCGATCAAGTGTACGCGCGTACAGGAAGGGTTCGCGTACGCGCGGCTGGAAGGCGTGTACAGCCGCGAGGCCGCGGAATCGGTGCGCGGCGCGCTGTTATATGTCGCTCGCGAGGATGCGGTCGCGCTGCCCGAGGACGCGGAGTTCATCTGCGACCTGATCGGGTGCGAGGCCGTGGACACCGAGGGCGTGGCGCGCGGCCGGCTGACCGATGTCTTGCAGCCCGGCGGCGCGGACGTGTACGTGTTCACCGGGCCGGACGGCGAAACGATGGTGCCCGCGCTCAAACGCGTGGTGCTGGAAGTCGACGTGCGCGAGAAGCGAATGCTGCTCGACGCGCAGGGATTACGCGAAACGGCGGTTTTTCCCGAATGAAGATCACCATCCTGACGATCTTCCCGCGGATGTTCGACTCGTTCCTCCAGGAGAGCATTCTGGGCCGCGCGATCGGCCAGGGGCTTCTCTGCGTCGAGGCGGTGGACATCCGCCCTTTTTCTGACAGGAAACATAAGAACACCGACGACGACCCGTTCGGTGGCGGCGCGGGCATGGTGATGCTCGCGCAGCCGATCGTGGCGGCGATGGCGGCGGTCGCGCCCGAGCCGGCAAAGGCCCGGCGCGTCTTTTTATCGCCGCGCGGCGCGACACTGACACAGCAAAAGGTCGAGTCTCTCGCGCGGGAATCGCATATCGTGCTCCTGTGCGGCCACTACGAGGGAGTCGACCAGCGCGCGATCGACCTGTGCGTCGACGAGGAACTGTCCGTCGGCGATTATGTGCTGACCGGCGGCGAGACAGCCGCGATGGCGGTCATCGACAGCGTGGCGCGGCTGATCCCTGGCGTGCTCGGCAGCGACGAGTCCGCGCTGGACGAATCATTCACGTCGGGCCTTCTCGAATACCCGCAGTATACGCGGCCGCGCACGTTCGAAGGGCTTTCCGTCCCGGACACGCTGCTCAACGGCAACCACGCGGAGATCGTCAAATGGCGGCGTGAACAGGCGCTGCGCGCGACGTTCGAGCGCAGGCCGGATCTGCTTCAAAAGGCGGAGTTGACGGAGAAAGAAAGGCGAACGGTGCGGGAATGGGAGAAGGCGCGCAGGTCGCTGTCGTAGGGGACGCGGGGTCGCTGTGCCAGACCCAACTCAAAGGCCAGTTGGCCAGTTGAATACCAGGTGTTTTTTGATGGATTGTGTTTTTTATTCAATAAAGTAA
>JAVBOQ010000126.1:0-9058 GCA_031550455.1 Eubacteriales bacterium | reverse complement strand
TTTTCATCAAAATTCAGGTCGAAACGGTTCAACCCGACGCACTCGGTCACGCGGATGCCTGTGCCCAAAAGAAGCGTCAGGATCGCCAGATCCCGCGCGCGGGTATGTTCGGTATATTTCTTTTGCCGCGAATCAAAGCCTTCGCCCGTCTCACAGGCGTCGAGCAGCCGCGCGACTTCGTCCGGCTGCAGCCGCAAAATTGCCTTCTCCCGTAGCTTTGGCAGCGGCACAAGCTCCGCGATGTTCCCCTCTATATATTTATGTTCAAATAGATAAGAATAGAGGGAGCGAAGCGCGCAGAGCTTGCGCATTTTGCCTTGCTCGGCGTTTTCGATCGGCGCGTCCGGCGATTCTTCCTTAAAATAGAGTGTCAGGTAGTTGGGGTAGCGCTCCAGATCTGTCAGCGTGATGCGCCGGAAATCGTCCAACGCCATCGCCACGCGGTCGAGATTCGCAAAGCGCGGTACTTCGCGGCGCAGGTATTCAAGGAACACGCGGATGTCGTACAGGTACGCGAGCCGCGTCAAGGGCGTGCGTTGGTCTTCGATCGAATAAATGAAATCCGCAACGAGCGACGGCATTTCTTTTAGCAAGTCGCGGATCATCTGCGTGTGGCGCTGATTCGCCTGCCTGGCATAGCTGGAGGGCTGCGGCATCGGAAACCTCCCGAACGGCTCGGATTGACACCATTATAGCATGAACCCGCTTCCCGGTCAATATCTATTCGTTAAAGATGTCTTTTGCGAATAGATTTATAAGGCGAGGAAGCCCTGTCATTCTTCCTCCTCGTCGAAGTTTTCCGTCTCCTCCGCCAGCCCCGCCTTGATCGCGGCGCGCGCCAACTCGTCGCACCGGTTGTTGTCGGCGTCGTCCGCGTGGCCGGGCACCTTGACGAACCGGACGTCATGACCGTGCTTTTTGATTGCGATCAGCAGAATCTGCCACAGCTCCTGGTTTTCCACGGGTTTCTTTTCGGCCGTTTTCCAGCCGTTCGCCTGCCAGTTCCGCAACCATCCCTTCTCAAACGCGTTCACCAGATACGTCGAGTCCGAACAGACCGTGACCTTGCACGGTTCCTTGAGCGCGCGCAGCCCTTCCAATGCCGCCATAATCTCCATCCGGTTGTTGGTCGTCCCGGCGACAAAGCCACTCATTTCCTTGCAGTGCGCCCCGAAACGCAGCACCGCAGCCCACCCGCCCGGCCCCGGGTTACCGGAGCACGCGCCATCGGTATAGATTGTTACTTCTTTCACAATGCACCTTCATGAAAAATAGTCATTGACGAAACAAGGAACGCCAGGAGGCTCTGCCTCCTGGATCTCCGCTTAAGGGCCATTGGCCCTTAAGAATCCCTTCACGGGGTAGAAATCCAACATTTACAGCGTCAAAAACGGGGTTTCCAAAGGGACAATGTCCCTTTGGCAGGGTCTGGGACAGCGTCCCAGCGTCCCCTCCGTCCCCTCTTCCCAACTCCCGTCCCCCACCCTACTTCCCCATTTGCGCGGCCTTTCTGGCGCAAGCATCCACCGCGTCCATCACCGCGCCGCGAAAACCGGCCTTTTCCAGCGCGTAGACCGCCTCGATCGTCGTACCGGCGGGCGACGCGACCGAGTCCTTTAACGCGCCCGGATGCAGCCCTGTTTCAAGCACCATTTTCGCCGCGCCGAGCGCCGTCTGCGCGGCCAGCGTATAGGCGGTTTCGCGCGCGAGGCCCTGACGGAGGCCCGCGTCGGCCAGCGCCTCGATGAACAGGTACACATAGGCCGGCCCGCTGCCGCTGACCGCCGTCACCGCGTCGAATAGCATTTCCGGCACGACCACGATCCGCCCGCACGGCGTGAGCGTGCGCTGTACGAGCGCGAACTGCGCCTCGACAAACCCATGGTTGGCGTTCAGCGCGATGACGCCCTCCCCCACGCGCGCCGGCGTGTTCGGCATCGACCGTCCGACGCCGACAGCGTCCGGCAGCGCGGCCGTCAGCATCTGCTGCGTCCAGCCGGTGACGATGGACAAGAGCGCGGTTTTTTGCAGCGCGGCCTTGTGGCTTTCCAGCAGCGCGGCCGTGTCCTTGGGCTTGATCGCAAGCACCAGCAGCTCGCAGGCGCCGGCCAGCGCTTCCACGCTTTCCGCGACCGCGACGCCCATGTCCGCCATCGCCCGCCGCCTTGCCTCGCTGATGTCGTACGCCATCAAATCGGACGCGCTTCGCCCGCCCGCGATCATGCCCTGCATCAGCGCCGTCGCCATGTTGCCCGCGCCTATGAATCCGATCATGTTACTCCCCCATGCCAGCCAGCGCGGCCTTGTATTCTGCGGTGAATTCTTCCAGCGTCAGTCCCTTTTCCGTGATGTACGACGCGGCCTCGATGCCGACGTACCTGAGGTGCCACGGCTCGTACCGGATGCCGGTGATGTCCATTTTGCCGTCCGGATAGCGGATGATGAACCCAAAATCCACGCAGTTGGCTGCCATCCACTGCGCTTCATCGGTTTTCGCAAACTCTGTGTTCATTGACCGATCGCTCCAAGCCTTGCTGAGGACGTCCACGCCCAATCCTGCCTGATGCTCGGACGCGCCCGGAAACTGCGCGTAAAAGTCGTCGACGCCGTTATTTTTCTTCAAGCGATTATAGTAGATTGTCTTTTGCGTCGCATAATCCCGGTGCCCGGACTCCAAATACAGCTTGATACCCTCCGCTTCCGCCGCGTTGAACATCGCCTCCAGCGGCAGCGCGACCACATCGCGCACCAGCCACTTGGTGCTGGACGTGCCGCGTACTTTGGTGACGACCAGCTTGTCCTTTCCGGGATACGCCTCGTCCAGCAGGTTTTCACGGTTGATCAGCCGCAGCACGTCGTTCGGGTCGTCGAGTATTTCCCGGGAAATCGGATACGTCCAGGGTGCGGCGTCCGTATCCGGCGCCGCCGTAGCCTCCGCGGCCTTTTCCTGCGCGCCCGCCTTCGGTTCCGGCGTGGCAAAGATAAAGTCTGTCTCGCCGGCGCACGCAGCCGCCCCGGCGCACGCGAGCCAAATGATCAGAACCAGCGCGATTGTTTTTTTCATTTCTCCTCCACGATGCCGGAGTATGCCCACGCCTCGATCCGCCGCTTTTGCAACAGCTTCCAATACTCTTCCAGCGTGATGCCGAGCGTATGCATCTCTTCGGCCGCCGCCTCGCCCACAAAGCGCAGGTGCCACGGCTCCCACGAATAGCCGGTGATGGCGGTCTTGTCCTGCGGATACCGGATGATGAACCCGAACCGGTGCGCGTTGTCGCGCACCCAGATGCCTTCCGGCGACACGCCGAACGCGGTGACCAGCCCGAGCTTCAGCGTCGTTTCGCCGTTGATGTCCATCACAAGGCCTGTCTGGTGCTCCGACGTCCCTGGCGGCGCGACGGTGCGCATCGCGGCGCGCTCGCTGCCGACCTCGGCCACCTTGCGGGCAAAAACGCTCTTTTGCAACGCGTACGACCGGTAGCCGGACACAGCGTACAGCGTGTGCCCGGCTTCGCCCGCCGCGTCAAACAGCCGTTTGAGCGCCGACGCGGCTTCCGGGCGCATCGACACATACCCGTCCTTGTTCGGCGCGATCAGCACGCCCGCCTCGGTCAGCGGATCCGGCACGTAGGCATAGCCGATCGGCCGGTCGCGGTTGACGAGCGCCAACAGGCTGTCCTGGGCGTTTAGCGGAAAAAGCCCCGAAACGGAACCCATCAGCAACGAATACAGGCTCATCAGCAGCGCGGCCGCCTGCGCGCCCGCGTTCATACCGGCAAAAGCGCGCCCGCGCCGAGCGCCGACAGCGCCTTGTCCAGCCGCGCTTGATCCAGCCGGACGGTCACGAGCGTGCCGTCTTCCTGATACGCCTCGGAAAGAATCGTCGCGCTGTCATGGAGCTGCGACAACACCGCGCCCTTGTGGAACGGAATGAGCAGCTTCACGGTGCGCTGCGCCGCAAACAGCGTCTTTTCGATTCTTTCGATCAGCGCCGGGATGCCGGCTCCGGTCTTTGCGGACACCGCGACGCCGCCCTCCAGGAATGGCGGCTCCGCGACCGCGTCGATCTTGTTCAGCACATTGACGCGCGGCTTGTCGCCCGCGCCGAGATCGGACAACACCGACAGGACGGTGTCATACTGCGCATGCATGTCCGGCGAAGAAGCGTCGTTGACGATCAGCAGCAGATCGGCCAGCAGCGCCTCTTCCAATGTCGAACGGAACGCGTCAACGAGCGTATGCGGCAGCTTTCGGATGAAACCGACCGTGTCGACGAGCAGGAACGCGCCGCCTGTCGGCAGCGGCACGCGGCGCGCTACCGGATCGAGCGTGACGAACAGCTTGTCCTCCACTTTGACGCCCGCCTCGGACAAAAGGTTCAACAGCGTCGATTTCCCGGTGTTCGTGTAGCCGACGAGCGCGACGGTCTGCACGTCGTTCTTGTCGCGCCGGGCGCGTTGCAGCGCGCGCTGGTTCGAAAGGTCCAGCACCTCTGCGCGCAGGTCGGACAAGCGCTTCCGGATGCGGCGGCGGCTGATTTCGAGCTTGGATTCGCCCGGGCCGCGCGTGCCGATGCCGCCGCCAAGCCGGGAGAGCGCCACGCCCTCGCCGATCAGCCGAGGCAATTGATACGCGAGCTGCGCCATTTCGACCTGTATCTTGCCTGCGCGCGACTGCGCGTGCTGCGCGAAGATGTCGAGGATCAGCGTCGTGCGGTCGACGACCTTGACGCCGACGACGGTTTCAAGATTTCGTATCTGCGCGCCGGTCAGTTCGTCGTCGACAATGATCATGTCGCAGTCCAGCGCCTGCACGTCGAGCGCGAGGCGGTCAGCCTTGCCCGAGCCGATAAAGGTCGCGTTGTCCGGCTTGTCGCGCTTCTGGTACAGCGTGTCGACGACCTCCGCGCCCGCCGTTTCGGCCAGCGAACGGAGCTCCTTGAGCGATTCCTCGGATTCGATGCCGACGAGGATCGCGCGCTCCGGCCGGTCGATGGCCGCCTCGCGGATGCCCTCGATCAATTTGCGGTCGCTTTCCTCGATGCGGCGCATCCATTCCTGCTGCGGGATCTGCGATATGGCGATCACGCCGGTCAGTTCGGTTTGCGGCACACCGTTCACACGGTCGCCGATGAACGCGGCCTGCATGCCGGTCGCGCGGTCGCCGGACACGCCGATCGCGGCCATCGCGTCGAGCTTTAAGCTGACGAGCGCCGACAGGTCAACGTCGGAGAGGTCGGGCGCGCCGCCCGGATGCGTGTGCAGGCAGCGGACGCCGGACAGGCGGTTCAGGCTGCGGCGAAGGCGCACCTCAGGCAGCGGCACGCTGTCGATGTTGCCCACGGTGACGTCCAGCACATCGCCCGCGCGGCTGACGTAAACCGACACCTCGCGGCGGATCAGCGAGGTGTAGCGGACAAGCAGCGCGACCAGTTCGGGCGGCGCGAATACGTCCTCTTCCAATTCCATCGCGTACAGGGCGTCCATTTCGGTCAAAAGCGATTGACGGATGCCTTCCAGGTTTCCGTGTATCATGCAATGCTCCTTATTCGGTCTGTTTGGGTTGCGCCGCGTGGTTCAAAAGCGCGGCGACGCCGTTCTGGCCGATCCGGTACAGCGGCCCGACCGGGCTCAACTGTGCGCCGTTGGTCAGGATTACGGCGGTTGTGCCGTTCCCGGCGTTGATCCAGGCCTCGCCTACCGCGCCGTAGGCGCAGCCCTGGTGGCCCCAGAAAGCGTCTGTTTGCGTGAACACGCCGGGCCCCGCGTGCGCGATGCCGAGCCCGCGCCCGGAATCGCATGGCACGCTGCCGACGCCTTTCTGGTAGACGAACAGGTCTGGGTCGTTCTTTGGCAGATCACGGAAAACGCGGATCAGGTCCGGCGCGGAGATCATCAGCTTGCCCGCCGGAATATTGTAGTGGACGCGCGGGTTCGGCCTCTCGTCCAACTGCGAGGCGGCAATTTTGTGCGCGTCGTAGGCGAGATGATTGCCCGGCACGTTGTAGCAGTTGGCCATCAGGTGTTTGCGCCGGATGCGCTGCGGATGGAACGACGCGTCAATGCCGAGCGGCGCGAAAAACTCCTGTCGGATGAAATCGTCGAACAGCATCCCGGTCACGCTTTCGATCAGCATGCCGACGACGCCCGCGCCTAAGTTGCTGTACATAAATTTCGCGCCGGGCGCGAACGGATGGAAGCTCTGCGGCAGCAGCTTGTCAAGCGGCATCGTTTCGGGCTCGAACATCACGCCGTCATACACCGCGTCGGTGATCGACGATGTGTGCGTCAGAAGCTGGCGCAGCGTAATCGGGCGGCCGGCTGAAAAGCCGAGAAACTCCGCGACATCGCAATCCAGCGCGAGCTTTCCGCGCCGGACAAGCCTGAGCGCTGCCGCCGCGCCGAAGACTTTTGAGATCGACGCGATGCGAAAGATTGTGTCGCGTTCCACGTCGGTTTCATGCAGCACGGCCTTGCCGCCGAAGAAAAAGTCAGGCTCCTCCCCTACCCTGGCGACGGCGGCGCAGTAGCCGACCGGGGCGTACGGCGCGATCGCCCGGGCAACATCCGAAGTCTGGCCCAGCAACCGAAGCCGGAGACTGATCACGGTTTTAGCGGGGCGTGGAATACTCTTCATTGATTCTATCTCCTGTCGCTCAGCGCAGGTCGAGTGGGTTGATCGCGTCCATGTCGTCAAACGCCTGGTTCTCGCCGCACATGCCCCAGATGAACGCGTAGTTGCGCGTGCCGACGCCGGTGTGAATCGACCAGCTTGGGCTGATCACGGCCTGCTCGTTGTGCAGCACGACATGGCGCGTTTCGCGCGGCTCGCCCATCATGTGGAACACAATCGCGTCGCCGAGATCGAAATAGAAGTAAACCTCCATCCGGCGCTCATGCGTGTGACACGGCATGCTGTTCCAGTTGCTGCCGGGTTCGAGCACCGTCAGGCCCATGCAGAGCTGGCAGGTTTCCATCACCGCCGGGTGCAGGTACTGGTAGATCGTACGGCGGTTGCACTGTTCCGCGGTGCCCATCGGGCGCGGGTTCGCCTGACCGATGCCGACCAGCCGTGTCGGGCACGTCCGGTGCGCCGTTGCCGAATTGATGTAGAACTTCGCGGGATTCTTCGGATCCGCGCTCTCAAACGAGATGACCTTCGCGCCCATGCCGACATACAGGCCGTCGCGCGGGCCCATTTCATAGACGGTTCCGTCGACGATGGCGCGGCCCGCGCCGCCAACGTTGATCGCGCCCATCTCGCGCCGGTCGAGGAAGTGTTCGCAGGCCAGCGCCTTGCCGCCGGTCAGCGGTACGGCGCGCTTGACGGGCATCACGCCGCCCGCGATGATGCGGTCATAATGGCTATAGGTCAGCATGGCTTCGTCGGCCATGAACAGCCTCTCAATCAGGTGTTCACGGAGCAATTGTTCGGTTGTATAATGTTTCGCGTCCTCGGGATGCGACGCGTATCGAATGTCCAGCTTCATTTGAATCGCCTCCTTTTGTTTGTCGCCCATTATACCATACCCCTCCCCGGCATACAATAGACGGAGGTGATCATGAGGTGAGCCTGTCGGAATTGAAAACCAAGGAAGTCGTCAATGTCTGCAACGGGAAATCGCTCGGCAAGGTGATGGACATTGAATTCACCGTCGAAACCGGGCAGATCGAGGCGATCGTCGTGCCCGGCGGATTCGACGTGCTGGCGCTGCTGCGCGGCGAGAAGCGCGGGATCATCATCCCGTGGAACCAAATTTGCCGCCTTGGCGACGACGTCATTCTGGTGCAAATCAGCGAGGAAATTGTTACATAAACCAATATTATGTCTTTACGCGCCGCGCCTTTTCGCTTATAATTGCGAAGAGGGGCGATTCGTCCCGCGGGAAGAGGTGCGACCTGTGAAGTGCATGTACTGTAACGGCAAGGAAAGCCGCGTTGTGGACTCACGGCCAACCGAGGACGGCAACGCGATCCGCCGCCGCCGCGAGTGCGAGACCTGCGGACGCAGGTTTACAACCTATGAAAAGGTCGAGGCGGTGCCGCTTCTGGTCGTCAAGCGGGACGGCAGCCGCGAGGCGTTCGATCCTGAAAAGATTCGTCGCAGCATCATCAAAAGCATCGAAAAGCGCCGCGTATCGATGCCCGAGGTTGACAAACTGGTGCGCGAAATCGAGATGCAGGCGTACAACAAGCTCGAACAGGAAATCACGTCCGCCGCCATCGGCGAGATGGTCATGGAAGGCCTTCGCGGGGTCGACGAGGTCAGCTATGTCCGCTTCGCGTCGGTGCACCGTCAGTTCCGCGACCTGTCGACGTTCATGGCGGAGCTTTCGAAGTTCCTGGGCGAACAGGGAAACCCCAAGCCGTCGGCCGAGCCGAAGGACGCGCCGCCCTGCGAATAACAGGGCGATTTCATTTACAATAAATCGCCCTGCTGCGATTAACGAAACGCTTGCTATCTTCAGCCTTTTCTGCTATGATAAGCTACGTTCATAACAAAGCGTTTGAGGGAAGCTAAGGCGCAGGCGCGCGTCCAGAGAGCCGGCGGGTGGTGTGAGCCGGCGGCGCGCACGCCGTTCCACTTTCCGAGCGGCCGGCGATGAGCCGGCGGGTTTGCGCCCCTTACCGCGCTGAAAGAGGCTGGGCAACCGGCAAATTGGGTGGCACCGCGGAACCTTTCGCCCCAACAGGGTGAGAGGTATTTTTTTGTTAAAAAATGGAGGGATGCGCTCATGCTGGACATCAAACTGCTGCGCAACAACCCGGAGCTGGTCCGGGAAAACATCCGCAAAAAGTTTCAGGACACGAAGCTGCCGCTGGTCGACGAGGTCATCGAGCTGGACCGGTTGCTCCGCGAGGCAATCGTCAAGGCCGACGGCCTGCGCAACCAGCGCAATGTGCTGTCGAAGCAGATCGGCGCGCTGATCGGCCAAAAGAAGCTCGACGAGGCCGAGCAGACGAAAGCGGTCGTCGCGGGCATCGCGCCGCAGCTTGCCGACCTCGCCGCGCTCGAGGAGCAGTACAACGACGAAATCAAGAAGCGCATGCTGGTGATC
>JAVBOQ010000149.1:0-10889 GCA_031550455.1 Eubacteriales bacterium | reverse complement strand
GCTCAACCAGCCCCTCCGCCGCCAGCATGGCCAGCGCTTTTCGCGCGGTGGTTCGGTCCACGCCGTGCTGCTCGCAAAGCACGCGTTCCGGCGGCAGATTGTCGCCCGGCGCGTATGCGCCAAGGCTCTGCTTGAGCAACTGATAGAACTGCATATAAAGCGGCGTGTGGCTTTCGCGATTGATGGTCATGCTCCCTCGCATTCGTGTTTTTTTGAGTGTATCACAGTCGGCAAAGCGCGTCAATTGGATTCTATAGATTCTTATTGGCCTGCTGTTGGTATGTTTATTTCTCCGGTGATTGACAAATCACACCGATTGATATAGCATTAGACTTGCGAAATTCTTATCAGGCGCGTTGCGATTGGCATTCAATTGGTATGTCCACGCATTTAGGCAAACCGACGCGCTCCGGCCAACACCAACTTGCATAAAGAAGGGTCGAAACATGAACACGGCGCAGGGACAGGTTCGGGTCTGCGTGATCGGCGCGGGCGGCATCGCGGTTGGCATCCATCTCCCGGCGCTTGCGGAGATCGGGCAGGCGCGGGTCGTCGCGGTCTGCGACCACGCGGGCGACAAGGCCGCGGAAGCCGCGCGGCTTTTTCATGTTCCGAAAAGCTACCGAAACTATCTGGAGATGCTCGACACCGAAAAGCCCGACGCGGCGTTTGTGCTGGTGCAGCCCGACCAGAGCTTCCGCATCGCGCTTGACTGCCTGACGCGCGGCGTCCACGCTTTCGTCGAAAAACCGGCGGGCGTCACGGCGTATCAGGCGCGGACGCTTGAACGCGCCGCGAACGCGCGCGGCGTGATTTGCCAGGTCGGCTTCAACCGCCGGTACATTCCGCTGGTCCGCGTGGTTGTGGACAGGATGCGCGCCATCACACCCATCGAGCATGTGGAAGGATATTTCCTCAAGCACAGCGACGCCGCGTTCTATGAAGGATGCGCTTCCGCGCTGATGTGCGACACGATTCACGTGGTCGACTGCGTGCGGTGGATCGCGGGCGGCGCCGCGCAAAAGGCCGCGACGCTGATCGGCCGCTACGGCGATACGCCGGTTGACAATGCCTGGAATTCCGTGATCGGCTTTGACAACGGCGTCAGCGCGGTCATTCATGCCAACTACAACGCGGGCGGCAGAATCCACGGGTTTGCCCTGCACGGGCCGAACGCCAGCGCGACCATCAACCTGGGGTTTGGCGACACGGCCTGTGAGGCGAAGATACTGCATTGCAGCGGCGCGAAGACGTATTCTGTCGCTTCGCAGCCGCCCGGGGACGCGCGGCACGCAATCGAAACGTTCGACGGCATGCGGATCGCCAATCACACCGAGTACCACGGGTATTTCGGCTATCTGGACGAGGATCGGGCATTCCTCACGGGCATCCTGACCGGCCGGACGCCGATGAACGGCATTGCGGAATCGGCGGAGAGCATGGCGCTTTGCGAATTGATCGAACAGGGGCGAATGTAACGATGCGGGAAGCGAGGTGTATCCAATGCTGAACGGCATCCCGAGGGTTTTGACGCCCAAGCTGATGAAAACGCTGATGGAGATGGGCCATGGGGACGAGATCGTGCTGGGCGACGGAAATTTTCCCGCAAAGTCGCTCAACCGGCGCGTTTTGCGCTGTGATGGCTCGGACATTCCGGAGCTGCTCGAGGCGATCCTTCGGTTTTTCCCGCTCGACCACGCGGCGGCGCAGCCCGTCGTCATGATGGAAGTGCCGGATGACCTGCCGGAACCGCCGGTATGGGGCCGCTACCGCGCCCTGCTTTTTGCGAGCGGCGCGGATCCCGCGCGCATCCTGCACCTGCCTCGGTTTCAGTTTTACGAGCGCGCGCGGGCGGCCTACGCCGTCGTGGCCACCGGGGAGACAACCCGGTTCGCAAACATCCTGCTGAAGAAAGGGATCGTCAGGGCGGATACCGAATCGGGTAAAATCTAACGGTAGCGGCGTGACAGGCGGGAGGGCGTTTCCATGGACATGCGGACACTGGGCAACAGCGGCATCCGCGTTTCGCCGCTGGCCGTCGGCTGTTGGGCGTTCGGCGGCGGCGCGTATTGGGGCGAGCAGAGCCAACGCGCCGTGGACGAAGTTGTGGCGCGCGCGCTGGAACGCGGGCCGTGCCTTTTCGACACCGCGGCGATGTACAACGACGGCCAGTCCGAAATCGCGCTGGGCGCGGCGCTGCGCGGGCGGCGCGGCGGCGCGGTCATCTGTTCGAAGCTGGGCCCGCACGTCGCCTACCGTGACGAGATGATTAGGCAATGCGAAGCGAGCCTGCGGCGCCTCGGCGTCGAGTATCTCGATTGCTACATGCTGCATTGGCCGATCCATCACGTCGCGATCCGCCACTTTACCGCGGACGAGCGCACGCTGGCGCATCCGCCGAGGGTTGAAGAGGCGTTCGAGGCGTTTGAGAGGCTCAAAAAGGACGGCAAGATCCGCGCGGTGGGCATCAGCAACTTTGGCGTTGCGCAGATGAACGAAGCGCTGGCGACCGGCGCGCAAATCGACGTGAACGAGATGCCCTACAACATCTTCACGCGCGCCATCGAGTACGGCATTCTGCCGCACTGCATGGACAAGGGCATCGGTGTGATCGCATCCATGGCGCTGCAGCAGGGCATCCTGACCGGCCGCTATGAAAGCGCTGAGGATATTCCCTATAACCAGGCGCATTCCCGGCATTTCCACTTCGCGCGCGGAAAGGGAACCTCCCGGCATGATTCCGAGGGGTTCGAGGCCGAGATGTTCGAAGCGCTCGGGCAATTGAAAGAGATCGCGGCGGATCTGCGCGTCTCGATGTCGCAGTTGGCGATCGCATGGTTGCTGCACCGCCCGGGCGTCTCCGCCGTGCTGGCGGGCAGCCGCACCGTCGCGGAGCTTTTGGACAACCAAAGGGCGCTCGATGTTTCGCTCGGCCCGGATCTTGTCGCGCGAATCGACCGGATCAGCGAGGACATCAAGGTCGGGATGGGCGGGAACGCGGACCTGTACGAGGCGGAGCGCAACAGCCGCGTCCACTGACCGCTCCGGATGGCCTCCCGCCCGGCGTGTCAGTAACGGCCGTACTCGAGCCCGGCTTCGATCATGGCGATCATGTTCGCCTCGGTTTTCGGGTGCAGCGGAATGTTGATCGGCGTCGCGGTCGGCATCAGGATAAACCCGCCGCCCTCTTTGGCGTCGCGCATCGCGTCCCTCACCAGCGCGGTGATCTCGGCGGGCGTCAGGAGCTCCAGCGCTTTGAGCTCGATGTTGCCCATGAGCGTCATCCGGTCGCCGTACAGCGCTTTCGCCTCGGCCAGGGTGATGTCTCCGTCCGGCGGCGCTTCGACAGGGTCGACGCACATGACACCGGCATCTGCGAACGCGCGCAGCGCGTGCCGCACCCGGCCGTGCGAATGCGCGCGCGCGATGCCGCCCGCCCGCCCGACGCTGTCCGATATCCGCCGGAGATACCGCGCGACGAACGGCTCGAAGAATCTGTCCGGCAAATAGGGCGGCGTGGCATACTCCGGGCCGACAACGCGGAACATGATGTCCCGGACGTCCTTCCGCAGAACCATGTCGAGCCGTGCGCGGACGCCTTCCCACAGCCAGTCGAGGAGATCCTGGATGACGCCGGTATCGGTGAGCGCGTATACCAGGAAGTCCTCCATGGAAAACAGTTCCGCGGCGAGGCATATCGGGTCGGCGACGGTCGCCATCATCAGCCCGTTCTCCCCCAGCGCGGCCTGCTTCGCGAACAGGTTCGCCGTATCCGCCTCGCACCGGAAGTCGAGCGACTGGTACAGCGGAATGTCGTCCAGGTCTTTCAAGAAGTGCTCCAGATGCCACACGGTGTGGATGTCGTCATCGCGCCGGGTTTTGGCGGTCAACGGGCCCTTGGGCGTGTGCAGCGTCGTCGTTTCGTACACGCTTTGGCCCACGCGCCAGGTCTTGCGCTCCGTCAGTTTCTCGACATTCGGAAACGCGTAGGTCGGGCTGACCATCATCAACGTGTCGGTCGTCTCCGCCATCAAGGAGAGAAGCCGGCGGTAAGACGGCGCTTCGTTGGCGAATCCGGCGTAGTCACACCCGGGGTACGGGCACAGCTCGTACATGGAGATCGGCACCCGGTCGGTCGGTTTGCGGTGCAGCGTGTCAAGCAGGCGGCGTCTGGGCGTCATGGGGAACCTCCTTGCGGTATGCGGCATCGTTCTATGCGTTATTCTATCCGCAAAGCAGGCGGATTGCAACCCGTGTGCCCCGCACAAATCGGCAAAGGAGAATGTCATGGACATTTTGTTGTTTTCACAAAAAACGCAGAAGCAGTACTTCCTCCTGCCCATTTGCGCGTGCTATACAGTCATCAGCCGCGACAGGGACTATTACACGGAGCACAGGCATCCTGTGTATCATTTTTTGATGGTGGTCAACGGGTCGGGCAGCCTTTTGGGCGACGCGCGGGAGTATCCTTTGAAAGAAAAGGACATTGCGGTCGTAAACCCAAACCGCAGGCACATCTTTTCCTCCGCCGCGCAGGAGGGCATGACGTACTTTACGCTCAATTTCTATCTTCTGCCGCTTTCCGACTATCTCAGGCTCAGCCAGGACGCGGCCTGGCATCAGGAGGCGAATTTCGCGGAGATCAACCGGTACGCGGAAACGCTTCCGCTGGCCGAACTGTTCGATTTTCAGATGACCGACATCTACGTAAATTACAACACCGCCAAATGGGACGAGGTGCTCGGGCGGATTTCCAGCTTTTCATCGACATCCGCGCACTATTACAACAACATTGTGCGCTCCTGGCTTGACGTGTCCCCGACGCACACCGCGCTGTACTGCAACCGCGGCGCCAAGCTGCTGTACGAATTGTTCGCCCTGTTTCAAAGGGATCAGATGCAGCAGAGCGACCCTTGCACCGACCCGCTCGTGGCGCGGATTGTCGAGGTGCTCGAGGAAAGCATGTACGAAAAATACTCGCTGCAGCGGATTGCCGACAGCTTAAAATACAGCCGCGTGTATCTGTGCAGCTACTTCTCCAAAAAAACGGGCATGACGATCAACGAGTACCTCAACCGGATGAAGATCGCCTACGCCTGCCAGTTCCTGCGCAACACGACCAAGCCGGTCGCGGAGGTTGCGTCGCTGCTCGGTTACAGCTCGCCCAACCACTTCAGCCGCAATTTCAGCGTGATCAAGCACGTATCGCCCAAGGAGTACCGAAAAAACCCGGAGATTCTGTGAACCGCATTCGGGCGCGGCTCGGCGCCAGCGAGGAGTATGCATGACCATACCTTATCCGGACCGTACCCTTGCCTTCCTGGGCCGCGGCCCGAAAAAGATTCCGCACCTGGAACACTGGTCCAACCCGGACGCGGAAACCTACCTGACCGGCATCGATTACTATGACCATCCGCGCCTTTGCCGCCTGGAGCTGGCCCGGCGTTATCCCTGCCTTGCGCTGCCCATTCCGGAAAGCGACGCGCCGAAACCGCGTCCCGGCGACGCCGCGAACCGCGACAGCCACACGGTGCGCTGGGGCGATGCGCAGACCGCCACCTGGCTGCACGGCGAGCAGTTTTTCAAGACGGAGGACGACGTTTTCGCCTTCAGCCCGCTTGCGAAGGCCGACTTCTCCGACTGGCCGCACGTTGTGGAAAACCTGGATTTTTCAAGCGAGGACGCGATCTACCGGCGGGCGCGCGCCTGCTTTCCGGCAGAATGGGGCGACAGAGCGCCGGAAGGCTCGGACGCGCTCGCGGCCTTTTACAACACGATGATCATGTGGCCGGTGCTGTGCTTCGGCTGGGAACTGTTCCTGACCTGCTGCCTGGACGACGCGTTTCAGCGCGTGATGGACGAGTTCGCGGAACTGAACCGCCGCGTGTTCCGCGCGTATGCGAGGCTGCCGGTGCGCTTCATCCTGTGCCACGACGATATCACCGGTACCCGCGGCCCTTTCTGTTCGCCAGTCTGGTTGCGCCGCTACATCTACCCGCGGTATGAGGAGTTTTTCGGCATCCTGAAGGCCGCCGGCAAGCGCGTGCTGTTTGTGTCCGACGGCCGCATGGACGCGTGCGCCGACGATGTGCTGGCATGCGGCGCGTGCGGGATCAGCACGGAGCCGTACACCGATTTTCGGGCCATCGCAAGGCGGCACCGGGACGTCGTGCTGGCCGGAGAAGGCGATTGCCGGATCCTCATGCAGAACGACGCCGCCGCCATCCGAAACATGGTGGAGCGGATGGTCGAAACAGGCCGGATGACCGCCGGGTACCTGATGTCGGTCGGCAACCACATCACCTGGAACGTGCCGCCCGAGGCGGTGAAACGCTATTTGGACGATTGCGCGGAACTGGCGTTCCGATGAAGGGAGTGAATCGGTCATGCGCTTGCTTAACACCGAACTGCGGCGGCGCCTTGAGGACGGCGCTTTTGTGGATGAGGCGTTTTCGCTGAATCCCACCGAGACGGCGGTGATCGTCGTCGACATGTGGGATTACCATTGGTGTAAAACCTGGGTGGGGCGCGCCGGCGCGATGATCCCGAAGATGAACCGGGCATTGGCCGCGCTGCGCCGGATCGGTGTGAAGGTGATCCATGCGCCGACGAATTTTTCGGCCAGTTTTTCGGGCGCGCCGCAGCGGGAAGCGATGCTGGCCTTCCCGGACGCGCCCGGTCCCGCCGGCGTTGCGCTGAACGAGTTCCCGTTGGATGAACGCCTTGACCTTTTGCGGACGGACATTCCGGGCCTGCGCAAATGGCCCGGCGAAATGTGCAACAACCCATACCCCTGCCAGCCGAACTACAGCGGGTATTCGCTGGACGCCCGCGTGTACATCGCGCCGGAGGATTTCATCAGCGCGAACGGGCAGGAGGTATACAACTTCGCGCGGCATTTTGGTATCCAAAACCTGCTGTACATGGGCGGCGCGACCAACCTGTGCCTTCTGATCAAGCCCGAAGCGATCGTGAACATGTCGGCGGCCGGGTTTCGCTGCATCGTGGCCCGCGACATCTGCGAGGCGCACTCCCACGCGAAGGACAGCGCCGGTCTGGACGCGCATTCGGAAGAGGCGGTCGCCTACATCGAACAGTACTTCGGCTGCTCGATGGCGGTCAAGCCGACACTGGAAAAGGCCGGGCTGCTCGACCCGGACGAAGTGGACGAATGCGTCCTGGTGCAGCCCTGGGGCTCGCTTCGCTATCCGCAGTACTTCGACGACCGCATCTCCGTGACGCTGTCGGCGCCGTACCTGCCGGGCGCGGAGATCCGCTATACGCTGGACGGCTCCGCGCCGCGCGCGGATTCGAAGCGGTATGAAGGCAGGTTCGAAATCCGCGCCACGTCCGTCCTGCAAACAGCCGCCTTCCGCGACGGCAGGCAGGTGTCGCTTTGCGGCGAGAGCCACTACCGCCAAATGCCGCCGATTCCGCCGCGACCGGACGTGTTCCTGTCCGACCTTGAGCCTTTGTGGCAGTCGATGCGCGGATATGTGGCTTATTGGAACTATCGGGAGCCGACCGCGAAAGCGCCGCCGGCCCGGGATTTGACTTTTGACCGCCAACCGCTGGTGTCGCGCGGCGTCGCGTACGCAAAGGGCATGGGCGTGGATTCGCCCTCGCAGCTTGTGTACGCCATCGAACCCGGGTATGGGCGCTTTGTGGCGCGCGGCGCGGTGTGCGAGTCGCTGCTGAACGTGGATCTGGGCGCGGACGAAGCCTGTTTTGCGGAGCTCCGCTTCAAGGTTTTCATCGACGGCGTTCTGATGGCGGAAAGCCTGATGCTGCACATCTCGGAGGAGGCCTGGCGGTTCGATGTCCCGATTCCGGAAGGCAGCCGGAAAATCAGCCTGGTGACAACGCCGTCCCGGGAAGGGCGGCGGTGCGATCTGGCCAACTGGATCGACGCCGGATTTGTCCTGCGGTAGCGCGGCACGGCGGAACGGAGGGTGAACCGTATGACGGGACGTGAACGCATTCTGCGGACGATTTCAGGGCAACCGGTGGACCGTCCGGCCTGCTTCTACCGCGCGACGCGGTCAGTGACGGAGGCGGTCAGGCAGCGCTACGGGCTGCGGACGGCGGACGAGGTGCCCGCCTTTCTTGGCAGCGACGCGGTGCAGGTCGTGCCCGCGTACCAAGGCGCGCTTACGCGCGAAGGCGCGTCGCCGGACACCTATTATGACCTGTTTGGCAACCTGCACAAGGTGCGCCAGAGCGGCGACCTCGTCAGTGACCACATTGTGGCGCCCGTTCTGGCGGAAGCGGAGAGCCCGGAGGAAATCGCGCGCCTCGCGATGCCGGGGCCGGAGATTCTTGATATCCCCGCCAGCCTGCAAGCGCTCGAAGCCGCGCGCGCGGACGGCCTCGCCGTGTACGGCGGCATCTGGGCAACCATCCTGTCGCTGTCCAGAAACCTCATCGGCGAGGAAAACCTGTTGGTGCACATCAAGCTGCAGCCAGCGCTGGCGAAGGCGCTGATTGAAAAGGTGACAGACTATTTTCTTCGTTTGAACGAGGCGTACCTGACCGCCTGCGGGCGGTACATCGACGTCTATTACTTCGGGATCGACCTTGGAACGCAGCGGGCGCTGTACATCGGCAAAGAGGATCTGGAAGCGCTGTTTTTCCCGAGCATCCGCCGCGTGATCCGGCAGGCGCACGCCTTTGACCTGCCGGTGATGTTCCATTCCTGCGGCGCGATCGCGCCCATCATCGGCGAGCTGATCAAAAGCGGCGTCGATATGCTGGATCCTGTGCAGGTGGACGCCGCCGGCATGACCCCGGACGCGCTGGCCGCCTTCCGGGGGCAGGTGGTTTTTCACGGCGGCGTCAGCACCCAGAACACGCTGCCCTTCGGCGCGCCCGAGGACGTTGTCCGGGAAACCCGCGGGCTGATCAGCGCGCTGTCGCCCGGGCTCGTGGTCGCGCCCGACCAGGAAATGATCGGGCGCATCCCGCCCGAGAACATCCGCGCGCTGTTTGAGACGGTGAAAGCGATAAGGAACGGATAGTTATAGTGCGGCCCGCGCCTTTTCAAACAGCATGCCGTAACTTTCGGTTTCCCGCAACACGGAATAGACGCAGACGGGCCTCATGGCGTATGCCGCCGCGCCGGTTTCCTCGTACAGTTCACGCCGGGCCGTTTCAAGGATCGTTTCGCCCGGCTCCCGCCGACCGCCCGGCACCTCCCACGTATCCCGATCGCGGTGCCGACAGTACACCCATTGGCCTTGATACCGAGAAACGATCACGGCAAAGCGCAGAACGGAATCGTCGACTTCGCATGCCGGGTAAAAGCAAACAGTCAGCAAAGCGCATCTCCCATCCTGCCGTGATGGCCTCCTTGGGCGAGTTCTTGGGACAGAATCCCTGGCACGGCAACCCCTCCGTCTTTACCGCTTCACCCGCGCATTCCCTTCCCAAATGCTCCAGATCTGCTCCTCATCTGCGGCGACCGCGTAATCGGTCTTGAGCGTTGTGACGAGCGCGCCGCTGGCCCAGCCGAACTGTAGCCATTTTTCGCCCGGCCAGCCCTTGAGCATGCCGTACATCAGGCCGCTGACGAACCCGTCGCCGCCGCCGATGCGGTCGTAGATCGGGATGTTGCGCGGCTCGATGACGTGCCATGTCTCGCCGTCCCAGAGAAGCGCGCCCCACAGGTGTTCGTTGGCGCTGAGCACCTGCCGCAGCGTCGTCGCGCAGACGAGCACGTTCGGGAACATCGCGCGCGCCTCGGCGATCATGCCCTTGAAATTCTCAATCTTTCCGGCGAGATCCTTGCCGCCGGATTCCGGGCCTTTGAGGCCGAGGGCAAGCTGGAAGTCCTCCTCATTGCCGATCAGGATGTCCGCGATCCCCGCGATCTTCAAAAACAGCGCGCGCATCTCGGCCTCGCGGCCCTTCCAGAACGACGCGCGGTAATTCAAGTCGAAACCGACGCGCGTGCCGGACGCCTTCGCGGCCTCGGCAAGCGCCAGGCAAAACGCGCCGGACTCCGGCGACAGCGCGGCGATCAGGCCGGAGAGGTGCAGGATGCGCACGCCTTCTTTGTTAAACAGCCGATCCAGGTCGAAATCCTTGACGTTCAGCGTCAGGCCGACCTCGCCTGCGCGGTCGTTGTGGACGCGCGGGCCGCGCATGCCGAACCCGGCGTCCGCAATGTTGAACTGATGGCGGTATCCCCACGGGCCGCCCTGGTCGACCTCCGGGCCTTCATAGGCGATGTAGCGGCGGCTCAGCTCGTCCTTGATGTAATAGGCGATCGGGCTGCCCTTGACAAACGCCGTTAACACCTTCGTCGAAAGGCCCAGCGACGCGGAAACGCCCAGCACATTCGATTCGGCGCTCGTCGCCTGCATTTCATAGAGGGACGACATGTGCACCGGCTGCCGATCCACCGGCGTGATACGCACACCCATGCTCGTCGGCACGACCAAAGACCACTGGCAGTTCTCGCGGAATTTCATTTGCGTATCCTCCAAAGCGATATTTTTCTAGTTAGCATTATAGCAGAGGCTTCCCGGTTCAGGAAGCCTCCATCGCCTACTTCACAGGGCGATTTCATTTACAATGAAATCGCCAATCGGGAACGGGACGGCGCCTGAAATCTAGCGAGATTTCCGGGCGGCACCGCAAACGGGTACAGATTCCGCCGCCATCCAGCGGGATGGCTATGGAATCTGCGCATTTTCGGCGCGCATGTCGCCGAAAATGATGGCATTCGAGGCGTTCACACGCCTCGAGCTCAGGGATAGCTCACTTCTTCATTCCAAATGAAACCGCTCTGGCCTACTTCACCGCTATGCCCGCGATATCCTTCGGTTTTTCGCCGACGAACGCCCGAAGGTCGCCTGTCAATACCTTTTGAAGCGCAGCCGCGCGCT
>JAVBOQ010000111.1:0-3863 GCA_031550455.1 Eubacteriales bacterium | reverse complement strand
AAATAGATCCTGTTGACGACCAGCTCGCCCGCGCCGAGCTCCACGCCGCGCGCGGCCCAGTCGAGCGCGTCAATGCCGGTGTCCTCGCGGCCACCCTTGGCGAACAGCCGGTATTTGCCATCAATACAGCGCACATCCATCGACAGCACGACGCACTGGTTGCCGTACCGGCGCGCGGCGGCTTCGATCAGCGACGGATCGGCGATCGCGCCGGAGTTGACGCTGACCTTGTACGCGCCGCATTTGAGCACACGGTCAAAATCGTCGACGGTGCGGATGTTGCCGCCAACGGTCAGCGGGATAAACACCTCGCCCGCGACCGCTTTTAAAACATCGGTGAACAGCGCGCGGCCCTCAAAGCTCGCCGTGATGTCGTAGAACACCAGCTCGTCCGCGCCCTGTTCGTTGTAATAGCGCGCCAGCGCCACCGGATCGTCAACGTCCCGGACACCCTCGAATTGGACGCCCTTGACGACCCTTCCGTCGCGGATGTCCAGGCAGGGGATGATGCGCTTTGCCACCATGTGCTACGCCTCCTCTTTTGCAATCGCGATCGCGCGCGACAGGTCAATCCTGCGCTCGTACAGCGCCTTGCCGATGATCGCGCCATGCACGCCGATTTGCGTCAGCGCGACGATGTCCGCCTCGCCGCCGACGCCGCCGGACGCAATGACGGAAAGCCCCGACAGTTTCGACAACGCCCGGTACGCGTCAAGGTTGACACCGCCGAGCGCGCCGTCGCGGCTGATGTCGGTATAAATGACGGTCTTGACGCCGATGTCGCGCATCGTTTCGCAAAAAGCCATCGCGTCCGTGTCCGACACATCCAGCCAACCGCTGACCGCGACCTTTCCGTCGCGCGCGTCGACGCCAACCGCGATCCTGTCGCCGTACAGGGCCAGCATCGCGCGCAGGAATTCCGGGTCGCGCAGCGCGGCGGTGCCGAGAATCGCGCGGCGCACGCCGAGGTCGAACGCGGCCCGGACACGCTCCGGCGACCGAAGCCCGCCGCCCGTCTGCACGGACAGCCCTTCGACGCGGCACAGCGCGCGGATCACATCGGCGTTGACCGGCGCGCCTGTCTTCGCGGCGTCCAGGTCAACGACATGCAAAAATTCCGCGCCCGCCGCGGCGAACGCCCGCGCGGTTTCGACCGGGTCGTCGCCGTACACGTCCATCCGTTCAAAATCACCCTGCGACAGCCGGACGACCTTCCCGCCCGACAGATCGATCGCCGGATAGATGATCAACCGATCGCCTCCCCAAACGCGCGCAGGATCGACAGCCCGACCGCGCCGCTCTTCTCCGGGTGGAACTGTGTGCCGCAGACGTTGCCGCGCCGGACAACGCCCGGCACCGCCACGCAGTAGCGCGATACCGCTTTGACATACGGGTCGCAGCCCTTCGCGTAGAACGAATGCACATAGTACGCGTGGTCGCCCGGCCTGACATACCGCAGCAGCGGCTCGTCCGGGTCGATGATTTCCAGCGCGTTCCAGCCGATGTGCTGCACCTTCATGTCCGCCGGAATGTCGGCGGCAAGCGGCTCGATCGTGCCCGGCAGGTAGCCGAGGCCGTCCCATTCGCCGTATTCGTGGCTCTTTTCAAACAGAAGCTGCATCCCGAGACAGATGCCCAGCAGCGGTTTGCCGGCGTCGACAACTTCATTCAGCACCGGCACAAGCCCGGTTTCGCGCAGCTTACGCGCGGCGTCCTCAAACGCGCCGACGCCCGGCAGAATCACGCCGTTCGCCGACCGGATCGCCACCGCGTCGCCGGTGACCGCGCAGGCAAGCCCGACATGCCGAAGCGACGCCGCGAGCGAAAACAGGTTCCCGACGCCATAGTCCACAATCGCGATCATAAAAGGACGCCTTTCGTCGAAGGAATTTGGTCCGCGCGGCGCGGGTCGATCATGACCGCCTGCGCCAGCGCGCGGCCGAGGCCCTTGAACGCGGCCTCGAGGATGTGGTGCGCGTTCTGCCCGGAAATCTGCACGAAATGCAGCGTCAGCCCGGCGTTACGGCACAGCGCTTCCATAAATTCACGCGCCAGCTCCGTGTCGAACGTCCCGACCTTCTGCGCCGCCGGCCGAAGCCCGTACGACAGGTGGCACCTGCCCGAAATGTCCAAAGCGACCTGCACCAGCGCCTCGTCCATCGGCAACAGAAAGCTGCCGTACCGCGTGACGCCGCGCGCGTCGCCGAGCGCTTTTGAAAGCGCCTGCCCGAGCGCGATGCCGCAGTCCTCGACCGTGTGGTGGTCGTCCACCCGCGTGTCGCCGTCGCAAGCAAGCGTCAGGTCAAACCCGCCGTGCCGCGCGAACAGCATCAGCATGTGGTCCAGAAACCCGCAACCGGTCGCGATGTCCGCCGCGCCGGAACCGTCCAGGGCGAGCGACAGGGAAACGCGGGTTTCGGTGGTGTTCCGTTGGATGGAAGCGGTGCGCGGCATGGGGACACGTCCTTTCTGTTCGGAGACGGGCCAAAGGGCGCTGCCCTTTGGAATCCCGCCAAAGGGACAGTGTCCCTTTGGAAACCCAATGGTGGGGTTGCGGTGTGGAACTTGATGTGTTCCCTTCCCGCCGTGAGGCGATAAGCAGGGTTTCCAAAGGGGTTTAACCCCTTTGGCGGAGGTCCAGGAGGCAGAGCCTCCTGGCGTCACGCTTCTCCCGCCTCCAAAAACCTCTCCATCTGCTCCCTTGTCCCGACGGATACCCTGGCCCAATCGGCGATTCTTGGCTTGTCGAAGTGGCGGACGAGGACGCCGCGCTCGCGGAGGCGCGCGCAGTAAGCCTTGCCCGGGAGGTTCGGGGGCCTGACGAACAGGAAGTTTGCCCGGGAGTCAGTGACGGTGAAACCGCGCGCGCGGAGCGCGGCTGCGGTCCAGTCGCGGGTTTCGGCGATCGCTTTCCGGCAGGCGTCGAAATACGCGCGGTCGCGCACCGCGGCAGCGCCCGCCGCCTGCGACAGCGCCCCGACGTTGTACGGGTTGAACGAAAACTTGATCCGGCGCAGGTCGTCGATCAGCGCGGGCTGACCGAGCGCGAACCCGACGCGGCCGCCGGCCAGGCTGCGCGACTTGGAAAACGTCATGACGACAACGAGGTTGTCATATTTCGGGATCAACGGGACGGCGCTTTCACCGCCGAAATCCACATACGCCTCGTCCACAACGACGATATGGTTCGGGTTGTTGCGCAAAATATCCTCAACGCGCGAAAGCGGCAGACATATGCCGGTCGGCGCGTTCGGGTTGGCCAAGAAAATCGTATGGCGGCCGCCGAAATACTTTTCAGGCGCGATCGAAAAATCGTCTTCCAGCGGGATGATTCGGGGCTTCATATGATAGAGCTGCGACAGCGCGGCATAGAAACCATAGGTGATATCCGGATAACAGGGCGGACAGGCGTCGTCGCAGAACGCCTGAAAGCAGAACGCGAGGATCTCGTCCGAGCCGTTTCCGGCGATCACCTGTGACGGTGACACGCCGTAAAAATCCGCAAGCGCATCCTCGAGCAGCTTTGCGGTCGGGTCGGAATACAGGTTCAAGCGCTCGACCAGCGCGCGGCCGACGGCCTCCATCACGCCCGGCGCGGGCGGAAAAGGACTTTCATTGGTGTTCAATTTGATGTAGCGGCGGTCGCGCGGCTGTTCGCCGGGCGTATATGGGTCAAGCGCCGCAAATGCGGCGGAAAGGAAGCGGCTCATCCGTGTTCCTCCTATCGGCTTCATCCGGCAGATTCGACGTACCGCATTAGTATACAAAAAAACTCCCCCCGGGGGAAGGGGGGAATTTTTATGCGCCGCCAGGGAGGGGACCTGTTGGCGCGTTTTGAACTTCATCCATAAAACGCCGGTCGC
>JAVBOQ010000062.1:0-11554 GCA_031550455.1 Eubacteriales bacterium | reverse complement strand
CGCGCAGCAGCAGCGCAGCCTGGGCGGGTAGCGCCTCGCCGCGCTCCAGCGCGCCCTTGAACGCCTCGGTGAACGCAAGCTGCCGGTTTTCGCACGCGTTTTGCAGCTTATCAGGCTCGTCGAGAACGATGAGCGGGTCGGCGAGCCAGTCGACGACCGTTTCGGTGTCCCGGTACAGCAGATGGACGAACGCTTCCATGTTCGGGAACGTCCCGCCCGCGCGCAGGGCGTCGATGTGGCGGTGAATCCGCGAGGCCAGCTTGTCGTCGCCGGAACCGGGCCGCAGTTCAAGCCGCGCGCCGCCGCTCACCTCGTCGAGCGCGGGCAGTTCGTCCCAGAGATCGTCATCGTCCGAAACCGCCGAAACCGTGTGCCCGCGCCTCGTCAGCGCTTCGTCCAGCGCGCGCAGCAGGCTGTTCGCGGCAAAATCCGCCTGTTCGTCGTCCGAAACAAGCAGCTCCTCGGCGGGCGGCAGCACGCAGCTTTTGAGGTTCTCGCGCGAGCGCTGCGTCGACGTCTCGAAGAAGCGGATCGAGTCCACCTCGTCGTCGAACCACTCCACGCGCAGCGCGCCCGGCGCGTCCGGCGGGAACACGTCGAGAATGCCGCCGCGCAGCGCGAACTGGCCCTTCGCGTCGACGCGGTCGACACGCCCGTACCCGGCGCGGGACAGCGCGCGCGCGACCGCCTGCGGGTCGGCCGTCTTGCCGACCTCCAGTTTTTGAATCAGCGACATGAACCCGGCCTTCGGCATCAGCCGGTGTTGCAGCGACTCGACCGACGCGACGACCGCGCGCGCCTCGCCCGAGGCAGCCCGGTGCAGCGTCTCAACGCGGCGGTTGACGATGTCGCGGCTGGTCGCGGCCGCGTGGTACAGCGCGACCTCCCGCGAAGTCAGCAGGTACACGCCGCCGCCCAAAAACTGCGTCAGGTCGTCGAAACAGCGCGCGGCCTGCCCTTCGTTTGACGTGACGAACAGCAGCGGCCTGTTCAGGTCGCGGCAAAGCGCGGCGGCCAGATGCGCCTTTTGCGCGTCGGCCATGCCGAACGCGGTGACGAGCCTTCCGGCCTTCGCGGCCTGCCTGAGTTCCTGATACGGCGCGCAGCCCGCGAGCGGCGCGAAAAAGAAATCCCTCACGCTTCCTCCCGGACCGGTTTGATGTTGAATTTGCGCATCGCGGCCTCGACGCCGTCGGTGACGAGCGTCAGCACGGCGTCCGCAGCGGCGGTGTAGCTGTCGAACGCGGCCTTGCGCGCCTCCGCGCCCGGATAATGGCCGACGACGTAGTCCGCCATGTCCCAGCCCGGCGGCGGCGGCCCGATGCCGATGCGCACGCGCGGAAAGTCCTCGCGGCCCAGCAGCCCGATCACCGAGCGCATGCCGTTGTGCGTGCCGGGCGAACCGGAAGCCCGGACGCGAACCGTCCCGGGCGGCAGGTCGACGTCGTCATAGACCAGCACCAGATGATCCGGCGCGGGCTTGTACCAGGAAACCAGCGGAACGACGCTCTCGCCGCTTAAGTTCATGTACGTCTGCGGCTGCGCGAGGACAATCCGTTTGCCCTGCCAGTCGCACTCCGCGACGACGGCGCGCGATTTGCGCTTGACAAGCTTCGCGCCGATCTTCGCGGCCAGGATCTCGACCGTGTCAAACCCGGCGTTGTGGCGCGTGCGCGCGTACTTTTCGCCCGGGTTGCCCAGCCCCACGATCAGAAACAATTCCATATGTCGTTTATAACTTGCCTTCCGTCCTTCGTTTGGCCACCCAGCCCGGCTTGTTCTCCTGCCGCGCGCGGCCGATCGCCAGCGCGCCGTCCGGCACGTCCGACGTCACCGTCGTGCCCGCCGCGACATACGCGTTTTTGCCGACGCGCACCGGCGCGACCAGGTTGACGTTGCAGCCGACAAACGCGCCGTCCGCGACGGCCGACCGCTGCTTGTGCTTGCCGTCGTAATTCGTGAACACGACGCCGCAGCCTAAGTTGACGTCGCGGCCCACGTCGCCGTCGCCGACATACGTCAGGTGCGATATCTTCGCGCCGTCCGAGACGTTCGAATTCTTGATCTCCACAAAATCGCCGATGCGGCAGTTCGCACCGACCTTCGCGCCGGGCCGGAGGTACGCGAACGGGCCGACGGTCGTCTTGTCGCCGACGGCGCACTCGGTCAGCACCGAATTTTCGACGGTGGCGTCGTTTCCGACGGTCGACGCGTGGATGCGGTTGCCGGGCAGCAGCGTGCAGCGCACGCCGACGACCGTGCCGCCGGTCAGCGTGTTGTTCGGGTAAACGACCGTACCCGGGCCGATTTTCACGTCCGGGTCGATGTATGTCCGCTTCGGGTCGATCAGGATGACGCCCGCGTCCATCAGCGCCTCGTTCCTGCGCTGGCGCAGCGTTTTGAGCGCGGACACAAGATCGTACGGCGTTTCAACCGCGAACAGCGCGTCTTCGGACAGCTCGACCTCGCGCTCCTTGCGGCCTCTTTGGCATTCGCAGCGCGGATAGTCGCCCTCCGCGTCCAGCGCCACGGCGCGCGCCGCGCCGTCCTCCACCGCCTCAAAAAGCGCGCGGCAGTCGTCCGCCGTGATCAGCGGCATCGCGGCGTCCAACACGAGCAGCGCGGTGTCCTCGTCGATCGCGTCGCGGACCGAATCAAGTTCCTTTTCCGTGCCTTCGCGAACCTCCGCGCAGCAGGCGGCGGCCGCAAAACGCACCGCGGGCAGCAAAAATGGCGCGGCAAAACGCGCGCCGGAATCGCTCCCCGCGGTGATGATCCACGCGATATGTCTCATGATGCCATCCTTTCGGTTATACTCCCGTCGGTAGTATGGAATATTTTCACGAATTCAACCAATCGCCGGGGCGCAATTTCGCGATGTCGGCAGCACGGTCAGCCGATTCGAGCACGACCAGCGGCTTGATGTCGGGGAACCGTCCGCACGCGTCCTCGACGCCCATCAGCACCGCCATGCCGACGACGACCGCGCCGAACTCGCGCATCAGGTCGAACATGCCGGTCGCGGTGCCGCCGCTTCTGAGCACGTCATCGACCAGCAGCGCGCGCTGCCCCGGCTGCACAAGCCTTCTGGCCAGCGACATCGTCTTAAATTGCGAACCCGCAAGATAGTTGATATGCACGGCGGGGCCTTCGTATGCCTTGCCGCTGCGCCGCGCGATGACGACCGGCACATGCAGCGCGGTCGCGGTCGCCATTGCGAGCGGAATGCCCTGCGTTTCCATCGTCAGCACGATATCGGGTTCTGCCTGATAATACTCGGACGCCAGAATCGCGCCCATGCCGTTGATGATCGAAGGGTCCGCGATGATGTCCGCCAGGAACAGAAGCCCGCCCGGCAGCACATGGCCCGGCGCGGACAGCCTGTCGCAAAGCGCCGCGACAGCCGCGCGGCCCGCCGCGCGCGGCACACGCTCGCGGAAGCGGACGCCGCCCGCCGCGCCCGGCAGCGTTTCCAGCAGCCCGAGGTCGTATGTCTCCATCGCGGCGCGGATGATGTCCAGATCCTCGCTGACCGTCGACTTCGCCGCGCCGAACGCGTCGCAGAACCGCGACAGCGGAAAGGAGCGGTTTGGCTCGCTTGTCAGGATGCGCGTCATGGCGGCAAGCCTTTCGGTTCGGCGTACGCGATCCACGGCTGTTCCCTCCTCAAAGAATCGAACGGAATCAGCTTATTGTATATGAAATCCCAAAAAAAATCCAGTCCCAACGAACGATCGTACGCAATCACGCCGGGTTTTTTCGGAAACGGTTGATTCTTCAGGCGCACAAAGCGTATAATAACCGCAACGAATGAAACGGGAGGCGGCCAATTGATCCCGCAAATTGATGATTACACCGGCAAGCGCGTGCACATGATCGGCATCGGCGGCAGCTCCATGTCCGGGCTTGCCGGGTTGCTCGCACGGCGCGGATGCCTTGTGACCGGCTCCGACAACTACGCGTCGTACCTGCTCGAGGCGGTGCGGGCGTCCGGTGTGCCGGTGACGGTCGGCCACCGCGCCGAGAACGTGCGCGGCGCGGATCTGATCGTCTTTTCCGCGGCGATCGCGCCCGACAACGCGGAACGCGCCGAGGCGAAGCGGCTCGGCATTCCGGAAATCGAACGTTCGACGCTGCTCGGCCAGTTGATGCGCGGCCACAGGCAGGCGGTCGGCGTGTCCGGCACGCACGGCAAGACAACCTGCTCGGCGATGCTCGCGCAAGCGCTCGTCGAGGCAGGGCTGGATCCGTCGGTGCATATCGGCGGCAGCTTTGACTTCATCGGCGGCGGCACGCGGGCCGGCGCGCCGGACGTATTCGTCGCGGAGGCGTGCGAATTCCACAACAGCTTTCTCGAGATGCGCCCGACGGTCGCGGTCGTGCTGAACGTCGAGGCGGATCATCTGGACTTTTTCGGCGACATCGCGCACATCATCGAAGCGTTTCGCAGATTTATCCGCCTAGTGCCACCGGACGGCGTCGCGATCGTCCATGGCGACGACGCGCGGGCGCGGGCGGCGGCCGAAGGCGCCGTCTGCCGCGTCGAAACGTTCGGGGTCGGGGCCGAAAACGACTGGCGGCCCGTCGGTCTTCAATACAACGAAACGGGCTGCGCGTCGTTTTCGGCGGTCTTTCAGGGCAAGCCCGTGGCCGATGTGTCGCTGAAAGTCGCCGGGGATTTTAACGCGATGAACGCGCTGGCGGCACTCGCGGCGGCGCATGCGGCCGGCGCGGACACGCGAAAGGCCGCGGCCGCGCTCGGCGCTTTTCGCGGCGTACACCGCAGGTTCGAGCACACCGGCGACGTCGACGGCGTCCTTTTGTACCACGACTACGGCCACAACCCGACCGAGATGCGCGGCGCGCTGTCGGTCGCCAAAAAGCAGCCGCACAACCGCCTCTGGGCCGTGATGCAGCCGCACACCTATTCGCGCGTCAAAACGCTGTTCGCGGACTATATCCATTGCTGCGACGACGCGGACGAGATTCTCGTCACCGACATTTACGCCGCGCGCGAGGCCGACCCGGGCGACATCCACAGCACGATGATCGTCGACGCGATCGCGAAAACCGGCAAAAGCGTCCATTACACGCCGACGTTTGACGACGCCGAGGCGTATCTGCGCGCGCACTGGCAGCCCGGCGACCTGGTGCTGACGATGGGCTGCGGGAACGTCAACGAGCTAAACGACCAAATTCAAAAGAACGGATCAGGGAGGAAACGGCCGTGAAGGTACGCAATTTGGTTTTGATCACGCTTCTGATGGCGATGCTCTCTTCGGTTGCGGTCGCGGAGGGCGCGCCGATGACGATGATGGGGCTGGAAGGCGCGGACACCGCGCGCGATTGGGCAACGAGCCGCTTCTTTACCCGGATGGCGGAGGACACCGGCGTATCGTTCACGTTCCGGCAGTACAATGATGCCGCCCAGTATCAAACCGCGCTGACCGAGGCGTTTCAGACCGGCAACCTGCCGGACGTACTGTTCAAGGCGAACCTGACGCCAAAGCAGGAAATGGACTGGCTCGAAAACGGCCAGCTCGTCGACCTCGCGCCGTACCTCGCGGAACACGCGCCGAATCTTTCCAAAATATTGGACGCGCGGCCCGACTGGCGCAGGATCATCACACAGCCAAACGGCGCGATCGCGTCGCTGCCGATCCTCAACAACGCCGACCGCCAGTGCTGCGTCTGGATCAACCAAAGCTGGCTGACCGCGCTTGACCTCACGATGCCGACACAGGTTGACGAGTACACGAACGTGCTGCGCGCGTTCCGCGACGGCGACCCGAACGGCAACGGCCAGAAGGACGAAATCCCGCTGAGCCTGCTCGGCCCCTGGGAGGCGAAGTTCCTGCTGCACGCGTTCGGCATCGTCGCCAACGACTACAATGTGTATGTGGACGAGGGCGGCGAGGTTCGGTTCGCGCCGTACGACGACCGGTACCGCGCGTTCATCGGCTGGCTGAAGATGTGCCTGGAAGAGGGGCTGATCGACCCGAACGCGTTCCGGCAGATGCAGGGCGCACGGGCGAACACCGGCGCCACCGAGGACAAGGACGCGCCGATCACGCTCGGCGGCATGGTCACCATCGCGCCGATGACGATGGTGCAGCTTGACAAGACGACGAATTTCGCGGTGCTGCCGCCGCTTGCGCACGACGGCGCGCAGACCTTCCGGCGTTTGCTCAACGGCGTCGGCCGCGGTGCGTTCGCGGTGACGAGCGCTTGCCCCGACGTGCCCGCCGCGCTCCGCTGGGTCGACGCGCTGTACACCGAGGAGGGCGGCCGCCTCGCGTTCGCCGGGCTTGTCGGCGAGGATTACACGGTCAATGACGACGGCACATGGAAATGGAGCAGCGGCGAAGATTTTACGATGCTCAACGACATCGTCGCCAACAGCATCATCGCGGGCGACGCGACGACGCCCGGCCTTGAGCCCGCCGCGTTCATGCGCAACAGCGAAATCACGGACGACAACTACGCGCGCCGTCAAACAGACAGCATCCGCGCGCTGATGACCGATCCGTTCCCGGTCACATGGCCGACCGATCCGGCGCGCGAGGCGCGCGTCGCGGCGTTGCAGGCCGTGCTCGGCCCGTGTGTTGACACCGCGATCGCGAACTTCGCGATGGGCATTGTGGAACTGAACGACGCGACATGGCAGGCGTTTCAGGACGAGCTCCGGACGCTCGGCGCGGACGAACTGGTGACGCTTTTGCAGGCCAAGGCGGATGAGGTGAAGTGACGAAGGCAGCCGCAAAGGGCTGTTTGATGGGAATGCCAAAGGGTTTGCCCCTTGGCATTCCCGCTTTTTATGCCGCGCAAAACGAAAAACAAAACAGATCATGTATCAAGTACATATATTGCCACAGCGCGCGGCGCGGCATTGACATGTACTACATTTTTTGATACAATCAACGCAATAAAAAGCAAAGGATGATCACAGGATGGCACGCAGTTGGTCCGTCTTTACCAAACCTTGGAAGCAACTGGCGCCGCATGCGTTGGGCGAGTTTGTCAGCCGGATCGGCTTTGACGCGATTGAGTTTCCGCTGCGTCCCGGCTATCAGGTGGAACCGGAACGCGCCGAAAAGGATCTGCCCGCTTTGCAAAAAACGCTGGGCGAGCATGGCGTCTCCATCACGAGCGTCGCAAGCGCGACGGACGAGCGCATTTTCGCCGCGTGTCAGGCGGCCGGCGTGCCGATCCTGCGCGTCATGGCGTTTCAAGATCGGGCGCTCGGCTACATGCAAAGCGTGGCGAAGGCCCGCGCGGATCTCGCGGCGCTCGAACCGCTGTGTGAGAAATACGGCGTGGTTGTCGGCGTGCAGCCGCACTTTGGGTTCGCCGTGTCGTCCACCATGGAGCTTCACCATTTGCTGGAAGGCCTGAATCCAAAGTGTATCGCCGGTGTCTGGGACGCGGCGCACTCGGCGCTGGCGGGCGAGCTGCCCGATCAGGCGCTTGACATCGTCTGGGATCGTCTCTGCCTTGTGAACCTCAAGACCGCCTACTACCGCCGCGCGAACGGGCCGGAAGCGCCGGAGGCGGATTTCCAGCCCTACTTCACAACGGGCCGGCACGGCGCGTCCTCCTGGCGCAGGATCGTGGAAATCCTCATCGCGCGCGGCTATCAGGGCGGCATCTGCATGCCGGCCGAATACACGGACGAGGCAAATGTCGAACAGTACATCGCCGAAGACATCCGGTACGCGAAGATGCTTTTCAGCGAGTAGGACGTTTATGGCCAGAGAAAGTTTTTCCCCAAAATACAGACGGATTTTCGACGACCTGATGTCGAAGATCGAGCGGGGCGTTTATCCGGTGGGCAGCCAGCTTCCGTTCGAGCGGGAGCTTTGCGACATGTACGCCGTCGAACGGATTACCGTCCGAAAGTCGCTGGACATGCTGGTGCAGGCCGGCAAGATTGAAAAGCGGCCCGGCCTCGGCTCCTTTGTCAAAGCGCCGCCGGCTGCCGTGGAACGTCCGGTCAGCAACACGATTCTGTTCGTCATGCAGAAAAACCAAAATGACATTCGCAGCAACACGTCTGCGTTCAACGCGCAGCTATTCTTCCCGATCGAGCAGGAGTGCAGCGTCCATGGGTATTCCCTGCTGTACACCGGGCTTACGCACAGCGACGACATCGGCGAACTGGTCGCGCGGTACGGCATCGCAGGCATCTTTCTGGTCAGCAAGCTGCCGGATGAAGCCATCGACTGCGTGGCCGCGATGGGCATCCCGGCGGTCTGCATCAACCATTGCGACGCGCGTCTGATTTCGGTTCTGCCGGACAACCAGAGCGGCGTCGCAATGGGCATTGAACTGCTTGTGTCGCAGGGGCACCGGCGCATCGGGTTTAGTCAGGGCGCGCCGGATTCGATCAACGCGAAAGAGCGGTTCGCCAGCTATCAAATGGCGCTGTACAGCCATGATCTGGAGATGGAAAACGCGTTGGTGATGCACGGGCAGTGGACCTATGACGGCGGCAGGCGCGCGGTCGAGGCCATGCTTGCCAGCCTGCCGCGCGCCAAATGGCCCACCGCCATTTACGCGGCCAGCGACATGATGGCCATCGGCGCGATCGACGCGCTCAAAGCGCGCGGCCTGACCATTCCGCAGGACATCAGCGTCGTCGGGTTTGACAACATCGATATGTGTAAGTTCTGTTCGCCGCAACTGACCACCATCTCCACGGACCCGAGCCTGATGGCCAAAGTGTCGCTGCAACACCTACTTCGGCTTATCGACGGCGGCATGACCGACGCGGACCGCTACGCGATCCGGCTGCCGGTGCGGCTGGTGCGGCGGGAAAGCGAAAGGGCTGCCGGAGGGCAGTGATACCAATTCCAGTTACGGATTGCCCGTATCTCGCGGATCTTTTGCCGCATGACCGCGTCGCGCGAAAGTAGGCGTAGCTGTCGGTTACGCTTCCTTCCGCCGCCTTGCCTTGCGGCAAAATTTCTCGCGATCTATCCGTGCACTCCCTAACTGGAATTGGTATTAGTCACCCTTTCACCGACCCGACGGTCAGCCCCTTGACGAAATAGCGCTGCAAGAACGGGTACAGCATGATGATGGGCAGCGTCGTTAAAATAATCGAGGCCGCGCGGAGCGTCGCATACGTGGTCGTCCGGTCCGCCGCGCCGGAGCCGCTGGCCGCGCCGGCCATCGACTGGCCGGAAATGATGTTGCGCAGGAACACCATGACAGAATAGCGCTCATTGCTGTTCATGTAGGTCAGACTATAAAACCAGTCGTTCCAGAAAAACACGGCGGTATAGAGCCCAATGGTCGCGACGGCGGGCATCGACAGCGGCAACACAATCTTTAACAAGATGCCGAAATACCCCATGCCGTCGATGACTGCGGCCTCCTCGATGCTCTCGGGCAGGCTCTTGAAGAAGTTGATCAGGATGATCAGGTTGAACTGGCTGATCGCGAACGGCAGCAGCATGGCCCAGGCCGTGTTGTTGATGTGAAGCCAGATGACCAGCATGAAGTTTGGAATCATGCCGCCGGAGAAAAACATTGTGAAGATAACCAGCTTCATGACAACCGAGCGGCCGCGCAGGAATGTCTTGGACAGCGGATACGCGAACAGGCACATCATGGTCATCGCGATCGCCGTGCCGCCGACGGTGTACAGGAGCGTGTTTTTGTAGCCGATGAGGAACTGTGAGTTGGCCACGATCTGCTTGTATGTGCCCACAGTGAATTCCACCGGATAGAACAGAACCCATCCGTTGACAACGGCTTTCGTGCTGGACAGGGAGATCGCGAGCATATAGACAAACGGGAACAGGCATACGAACAGCACCAGCAGCATCAGCAGGATGTTGAGGAAGGTAAAAACCCGGTATCCCGTCGAACGGTCTTTCATGCATCTGCCTCCCTCAATACAGTCCGTCGCCGGTCGCCCGCTTGCTGATGATGTTCGCACTGGACACAAGAACCACGCCGATGACACCGCCAAACAGCCCGACCGCCGTAGCGAACGAGTAATTGTTGTTCAGAATACCGTATCGGTAGACGAACGTATCGATCACGTCGCTGACGACGGAGTTTTCCGGTGAATAAAGCAATTGCACCTTTTCAAACCCGACGGACAAAAGCCGCCCGACGCTGAGGATGAACATGACCATCACCGTCGGCATGATCGAAGGAATGGTGATGTAGCGCGTTTGCTTCCATCGGTTCGCGCCGTCGATCATCGCGGATTCGTACAGTTCGCCGTTGATGCCGGTGATCGCGGCCAGGTAGATGATCGCCGACCAGCCGGTAAACTGCCACGCGTCCGTCAGAACATAGATGAGGCGGAAAAAGCGCGGCTCATTGATGAAATAGATCGGCTTGATCCCGAAAAGACTGACGAGCAGGCGGTTGATGATGCCGCTGGTTGGCGAGAGAATTTCGGTCAGCATCGTCACCATGACAATCGTGGATACAAACCGGGGCATGTAGGACACCGTCTGCACGATCTTCTTGAATTTCAGGCTGCGCAACTCGTTGAGGAGAAGCGCGAAAATGATCGGGATCGGGAAGTTCACCAGGAGATTTAGCGACGACGTAAGCAGCGTATTGGTAAACGCGCGCCAGAACGCGGCGTCTTTCAAAAACCGGTCGAAGTTCTTCAGGCCGATCCAGTCGACACCGAACGGGGACGCCCCCGCGCGGAACTTTCGAAACGCGAGAATGTTGCCGAACATCGGTACGTATTTGAACAAAAGAAAATAGATGATCGGCAACGCCATCATCACATACAACTGCCAATATTTCCGAAAGTGTCGGCGGAAAGGCGGTTTGGCGGTTCTTTGCATGGGGACACCCTCCGTCAATAAAGTCAATCAAACGCTACGCGGGGGAGCCAAACGGTTCCCCCGCGCGCGACACCGGTTAATGGTTATTTGTTTGTCTTCGCGAAGACGTCGTTGTAGATCTTGCACATGTCGTTGATGCCCGCGGCTTCCATTTCCTTGACATAGGCTTCCCAATCCGTCTCGACGCTCTTGGTGCCGCGAACAAACTCGTTCGTCCACTTTTCCCAGAGGTCGGAGAGCGGGGTCTTCATGAAGTTGATTTCTTCGGTCTCGTCCTGCGTGAACTTCGGCAGCGGCGGGATCGGCTGGATGCCCTTCATTTCGGCGACGGTCTTGTTCAGCGCGGAATAGTAGTCGTCATACTTGGTCATTTCGCGTTCGTTCTGCCAGACGAGCTGCAGCGGGTCGCAGCCCATGCCGTACATCAGCTGCATCGCCTTGTAGGGGCCGTCCGGGGAGGCCAGGATCTTGTCGTTGAAGACGACCTTGTCGCCGTCGCGGGTGAAGGTGTCGCCCTCGACGCCCAGGCACCACATTTCGGACATCTCGGGGCTGAAGAACATCTTGTCCATCGCGGTCACGATCTTCTTGAACGTTTCTTCGCCGTAGCGCTCGAGCGTCGTCGTCGGGAAAGCGAGGCCGGCGCCGGTGCGGCTCTTCGGCTGGTGGAACGCGCCTGTCGGGCCCTCAAGCGGCGGGATCATCGTGAAGCCGATATTCGGGATCGTCGA
>JAVBOQ010000334.1:0-3258 GCA_031550455.1 Eubacteriales bacterium | reverse complement strand
CCGACGATGAAATCTTTGATTGCGTGGAAAAAGCCTACGACGGCAAATTTGACAACAAAAAAATTGCTCCGCTTGTTACAAAGGGGGCGCATTATCTGGAGCTGTTTCACGGCCCTACGTGCGCCTTTAAAGATATGGCGCTTTCGATACTGCCGCATATTATGACGACAGCGGCGAAAAAAACAGGTTTTCACAAAAATATCGTCATACTGACATCGACAAGCGGCGACACGGGCAAGGCCGCGCTCGAAGGCTTCTGCGACGCGCCGGGCACGCGCTGCGTCGTTTTCTACCCGAAGGACGGCGTCAGCCAGGCGCAGTACCTGCAGATGGCGACACAGGCGGGCCAAAACACGCACGTCATCGCCGTGCGCGGCAACTTTGACGACGCGCAGACCGGCGGCACGCGCATTTTTTCCGATCCGGAGGTCGCGCAATCGCTGGCGGCGCGCGGCGTCATGCTGTCAAGCGCGAACAGCATCAACTACGGCCGGCTCGCGCCGCAGGTCGCGTATTACTTCTCGGCGTACGCGGACATGGTTCGCACGGGCGCGGTGCGGCTTGGCGATCCGGTGCATTTCGCCGTACCGACCGGCAACTTTGGCAATATCCTCGCGGCTGCCTACGCGAAAAAGATGGGCCTGCCCATAGGCAGGCTGATCTGCGCGTCCAACGCGAACCGCGTGCTGGCCGACTTCATACAGACCGGCATCTACGACCTGAACAGGCCGTTTTACAAAACCAGTTCGCCTTCGATGGACATTCTGCTGTCGTCGAACCTTGAGCGCTACCTGTTTGAGCTGGCCGGGCGCGACGCGGCGAAGGTGCGCGGCTGGATGGAATCCCTCGGGCGTGAAGGCCGCTACTCGGTCGGCAGTCGCCTCAGTGCTGCGCTGCACGAATCGATGACGGGCGGCTGGGTGACGGACGTTGAATGCATGACGACGATCCAGCATACGCTGCGGGAGCACAACGTGCTGATCGATCCGCACACCGCGGTCGCCACCGCCGTGCTGTCCCATGTCCGCAAGGCCACCGGCGACACGACGCCGGCCGTCATCGTCTCTACCGCCAGCCCGTTCAAGTTCGGCCACGCGGTCGCCAAGGCGTTTGACATGCCCGAAAAGGACGACCTGTCCTGCTGCCGCGCGATCTCGAGGATTACCGGAATCCCGGTTCCGGAGCAGATCGCGTCGCTGAAATCGCTGCCGATCCGGCACAGCGCCGTTTGCGCGCCGGAAGAAATGCGGGACGCGCTGTTTGGCGTGTTTCAGTGATCCCGCGCGCGGGTACAATAGGGCAGGCTGATTCAGGAAAGCATGAAGGAGGATTATTTTTATGAAAAAATGGGTTTGCACGGTTTGTGGTTATGTTCACGAGGGCGATACCCCGCCCGAGTTTTGTCCCATCTGCAAGGCGCCCGCCGCAAAGTTTAACGAGATGAGCGCCGACAAAAATTACGCGGACGAGCATGTCGTCGGCGTCGCCAAAGGCGTGGACGAGCGGATCATCGCGGGCCTTCGCGAGAACTTCAACGGCGAGTGCGCCGAAGTCGGCATGTACCTGGCGATGTCGCGCGTCGCGGATCGCGAAGGGTATCCCGAGATTGCCGAGGCGTACAAGCGCTACGCGTTCGAAGAGGCCGATCACGCGGCCCGCTTCGCCGAAATGCTCGGTGAGGTGCTGACCGACAGCACGAAAAAGAACCTGCAGATGCGCGCGGACGCCGAGTGCGGCGCGTGCGACGGCAAAAAGAAGCTGGCGTCGCTGGCCAAGCAGTTGAACCTTGACGCGATTCATGACAGCGTGCATGAAATGTGCAAGGACGAAGCGCGCCACGGGCGCGGGTTCGACGGGCTGCTGAAAAGGTATTTTGGATAAGGGAGCGGGACGCCGGGAGGAGGAGCCTCCCGGATCTCCGCGCAAGGCCCTTTGGAATCCCTTCCTTGTCTCGCGGGCAGGGGAGGGATTCCTGCTAATACCAACTCCAAACCTTACCGCATCGTCGCGGCGGATCTTTTTCCATTCGGCGTTGTCGCACTCCACTCGGCGTAGCGCTGCTACGCCTCGTTCCGGCTCCTAGCCGGATGAAAAAATCTCTCGCCGCTTTGGATGCGTTAAGATTTTCCATTGGTATAAGAACGGGATCAGGTTTTCGATAGAATCATCGAGTACATCCAATCAGAGCGGGATAGAAGCACACCCACCCCCAGGAAGGGATTCTTAAGGGCCAATGGCCCTTAAGCGGGATTCCAAAGGGCAGCGCCCTTTGGCGTCCCCAAGCCCACTCCCTACGGCGTGACCCCCGCCCGTTCCAATACCCGAATAAGCGTCCCGCCGTCCAAATCCCGGGGCCGGCATCCGGCCGCCACCGAAAGCGCGGCCGCCGTACCGGCCGCCTGTCCCATGGCCACGCAGTCGCCGGTGACGCGGTACGAGGCGTGCGCTTCGTACGTGCCGGAGATGCACCGGCCCGCGACCAGCAGCCCGTCGACCACTTGCGGCACCAAAGCGCGGTACGGGATCTGATACGGAAGATTTCGCAGCTCGTGGCCCTCCTGGGACAGGCCGTCGGGCTGGTGAATGTCCACGTTGAAGGCGCAGGTACACACGCCGTCGGGGAAACGGCTGCCTTCGAGGATATCCCGGAGGCTCAGCACATAGCCGCCGAGGATTCTGCGGCTTTCACGAATGCCGATGTGCGGCGCGGTCTGCTCCAAAAAAGCATACTCGAACTGCGGCATATACCGGGTGAAGAAGTCCATCGCCTCATGCACAAGCGCACGGCCTTCGAGCGCCGCCTCGGTCAGCGAGCGCGCGTCCAGCGCGCTTTTTCCGCGCACATGCGTCATTTCCGCAATGCCCTGATGCTGCGTCGGCAGGCGCAGGATGTAGGGCCGGGTGAAATTGAACGGATAGTCCGTAAGACCCGCGCGCTGCGCCGCGATCTGCATGTGGTAAAACAGCTCCGTCGTGTCGTTCGGCGTGGGGAAAGAGTCCATGGCCTGCACGTAGTCCATGTGGCCGAGCTTGAACATCATGGACATCGGCTGCGTCGCCCCGTCCGACTCCCGGCCCACCCGAAACGGCGCGCCGGCACGGGCGGCCACGTCGCCGTCGCCTGTGCAGTCCACGACCACGGCCGCGCGGTACGCCTGCCGCCCGGACTTGTTCTCGACGACGACGCCCGTCACCTGCCCGTCCCGCATCAGCGGTGCGCAAAACTGCGTGTGAAGAAGCGGCGTGACGCGGCTTTCC
>JAVBOQ010000099.1:0-4117 GCA_031550455.1 Eubacteriales bacterium | reverse complement strand
CCGACGATGCGGGCGCACTTCCGGTGCGGCTTGTCCGGCGCGAGCGAAAGCTCGGACATGGTGAACAGGATGCGGCGCTGCACGGGCTTTAAGCCGTCCTCGGCGCGCGGCAGGGCGCGCTCCAGGATAACGTGTTCGGCGTACGGCATCATCGCGTCGCGCATCACCTCTTCGAGGTTCGCCTGGATGATCTCCTCGCGGCGTTCGGGGGTTTCCGGTTTTTTTGCCATCTTCGGTTACCCCTTTCCCTGCGCTGCTTTTTGCTCAAACGTATCGGCGCGGTTGAAATTCGCGTGCTCGCTGATGAACTCGCGGCGCGGCTCGACCTTGTCGCCCATCAGCACGGTGACGATCCGCTCGGCCTCGGTCGCGTCCTCGATGGCGACTTGCAGCAGCTTTCGGTTCGCCGGGTTCATCGTCGTTTCCCAGAGCTGCTCCGGGTTCATTTCGCCCAGGCCCTTGTAGCGCTGCACCGTGTAGCCGCGCTCGCCCTTGGTCAGCCGCCGAAGCTCCGCGTCGTCGTACGCGTACTGCGAAGCGCCGCCCTTTTTGATCTGGTACAGCGGCGGCATGCCGATGAACACATGTCCGTCGGTGATCAGCCCGCGCATGTAGCGGTAAAAGAACGTCAGCAGGATCGCGCGGATGTGCGCGCCGTCCTGGTCCGCGTCCGAAAGGATGATGACGCGGTTGTACTTAAGGTCGCCAAGGTCGAAATCCTCGCCGATGCCGCAGGACAGCGCGGTGATGATCGAGCGGAACTCCTCGTTGCCGAGCACCTGGTCGAGCCGCTTTTTCTCGACGTTCAGCGGCTTCCCGCGCAGCGGCAGAATCGCCTGGAAATGGCGGTCGCGGCCCTGCTTGGCGCTACCGCCTGCGCTGTCACCCTCGACGAGGAACAGCTCGTTTTCAGACGCCCTGCGCCCGGTGCAGGCGGACAACTTGCCGACCAGCGGCGCGGCTTCGAGCTGGTTTTTCTGGCGCGCGACCTCTTTCGCCTTGCGCGCGGCCTCACGCACCTTCGCGGCCTTAACGGCCTTTTCGATGACCATCATCGCAAATTCCTGGTGCTTTAAGTCTTCGAGGTAGGCGGACAGCAGCTCGCCGACCAGCGCCTCGACGGCCGGGCGCACCTCGCTGTTGCCGAGGCGGCCCTTGGTCTGGCCCTCAAACTGCGGCGTTCTGACCATGCACGTCAAGACGCACGTCAGCCCTTCGCGGTAGTCCTCGCCGGAGAGGTTGCTGTCCTTTTCCTTCAGCGCGCCGACGCGCCGGGCGCAGTCGTTGAACACCTTGGTGTACGCGGACTTGAAGCCGATCTCGTGCGTGCCGCCCTCGCGCGTCGGGATGTTGTTGACATACGAAAAGAAGTTCTCGGTGTAGCTGTCGGTGTATTGCAGCGCCACGCGCAGCAGCACGTCGTCCTTTTTGCCCTCGAGATAGACCGGCGTGTCGTGCAGCGGCGCCTTTTCCTCGTCGAGGAACCGGACGTAATCGGAGATGCCGCCCTCGTAGCAGAACGAGCGCTCGCGCTTTTCAGGTTCTTTGATCCGCTCGTCGCAAAGCGTGATGCGCGCGCCGCGGTTTAGGTACGCGAGCTCACGCAACCGGTGCGCGACCGTCTCGGCATTGAACGTCACATCCTCGAACACCGCGTCGTCCGGCAGAAACGTCACGCGCGTGCCCTTCTTGCGCGTGTTGCCGACCTTTTCGATCGGCCCGTCCGGCACACCCGCGACGATCTTCTTTTCCTTCGCGTCGTACCCCGAATGAAACGCCATGCGCCAGTGAGCCCAGTCGACGTTGCTGTCGACGACCAGCCACTTCGACAGCGCGTTGACCACCGAAGCGCCGACGCCGTGCAGGCCGCCGGAGTACTGATAATTGTCGTTGTTGAACTTGCCGCCCGCGTGCAGCCTTGTGAAAATCACCTCAACGCCGGACACGCCCATCGTCGGGTGGATATCGACCGGCATCCCGCGCCCGTTGTCCTCGACCGACGCGGAGCCGTCTTTGCGCAATTCGACCCGCACCTCGGTCGCATGCCCGCCGATGATCTCGTCCACCGCGTTGTCCACGATTTCCCAGAGCAAATGGTGCAGCCCGCGCGTGCCGGTTGTGCCGATGTACATGCCCGGGCGCATCCGGACGGCGTCCAGCCCCTCGAGCACCTGTATGTCTTTCGCCGCGTATTCCTTCGCCAACGGTATGACCTCTTTCTGTGGCTTCAGCTTCCAAATGTCAATTATACCATCGATCAGGCACGGAGTTCAACCTTAGTTTAACCGGCGAAACTAATCTCTGTTCGGCAAGCCCCTGCGGGTTTTCCACGCAGTGCCGAACCATGCGTTCACCGCGCTTCTTCATTTAAAATAAAACCACCCTGTAACCAGACCGGGAGATTTGACAGACGGAGTTCCGCGTCATATACTATCCATATTATGGATAGGGGGAGATTGACGTGAAAAGGACGCTTGGTCTGATGCTGGCGATCACGCTGCTGGTAACCGCTTTCTCGGTCGCATTCGCCGACGGCCCGAAACACCCGTCGCAAGGCGGTTTCGATCTCGGCGCGTATGATGCGGACCGGAACCCCGCCAACGGCATCGCGACAGGTTCTTTGCCCGCTGCGGTTCAGACACGCATTCAAAAGGCCGCGAATGCGCTGCCCGTGGCAAGGCTTGTCGTACGGTATACGCTGTTGCCAGGCGACATAAACGACTATCCGTACCTGATCTCATTTAACCTGGATACTCTGTTTGACACACAGGGCAACCCGGTCGTTCAGTATTGGGAAATCGGCAGCCGCGGAAGCGCGCCACTCTACGTTACCTTCCGCGGTTACGTGTTCCGTTCCGATACCGGCTATGCTTTCTACGACGCAAAGATATGGCCAACCAGAGACATATTCTTTGCGCACGTGAGCTCCGTAACGCCGCCGTTACCTTAGGCGAATCATGTTTTCGCGGTGGTCAAAAGGCTGTTCAAGTACCGAAAGACACGACACCGAGGCCTGCGAAAACAGACCGTAAACTGCATATGCGCTTCGCCCTTCGGCTGACTGGCGGTGCCTGTCGGCCTGATTTTTTGTTCCCCGGCCTCTCTACGCCTCGTAAAGCCGCCTGAGCTCCTCTGTTTCCCGCCCTTGACAATCCCGCACAAACAGCGGCGGCAGGAAGTGCAGCGCGGGCCGGGCGGCTTTCGCGCCCTGCACCAGCGCGAGGTTCGGCGCGGCGCCTTCGCGCGGATGCACCAGCCGGACGCGCTTGGGCTCGATCCGGGCGGCGCGCATCGCGTCGAAAAGCTCCAGCAGGCGCGGCGCGGGAAAGACCACGCAGAGGCGTCCGCCGTTTTGAAGCAGACGGAACGAAGCCTCGCACAGGACCGCGACACCGGCCTCTCCTTCATGCCGCGCCGTGCGCCGCGACGCGTCCGGATTTTTAAGCGTGCCGCCCGAGCGGCCATAGGGCGGGTTTGATACAACAAGGCCGAAGCGGCCGTGTCCGAGCCGCTCCGGCGCGTCGCGATAATCCATCGCATGCACATGTATCCTGTGATCCAGACCGTTCAGGCGCACGCTGCGGGCGGCCATGTCGGCGACGCCCGGCTGGATTTCGACCGCGTCGACCGATGCGCCGTCCGCGCGCGCCGCGATCAAAAGCGCCAGCACGCCGGAACCCGCGCCAAGGTCGGCGACACGCCCGTGTCCCGCCCACTGCGCCGCAAAAGCCGCCAGCAGCACCGAATCCATGCCGAACAGGAAGCCGTCCGGCCGCTGCAGGATACGCATCCCGCCGCGGCAAAGGTCGTCCAACCGTTCGCCGGGCCTGATCAGGTCATCGGGAACCGTCATTCGACCTTGAGGTAGTCTGCGGAGACATACCCGGTCTTCATATCGCCAAGGCGCACGCGCGCCCACCCGCCGGACGTCGACAGCACCGTCACCAGATCGCCGTTCATCAGCGTGGCGACCATCTCCGACGAGCCGCTCGCCGCCTTTCGCATCGCGAGGCTGCTGCCCGCGTCCTTGAGCGCCACAGCGCCGATTTTGTACGTCAGTTTGAAGAACTCGCGGTGGGCGTAGCCTTCGGCTTGGCCCGCGCGCACATAGAGCCAC
>JAVBOQ010000188.1:0-3439 GCA_031550455.1 Eubacteriales bacterium | reverse complement strand
TATTCGCCGTCCGTCATGTCCTCGGGCGGCCTTTCGATCGCCTGCTCCATCGGCAGCACGACATACTCGCCTGTTTTCTCGCCAAGCCAGACCCAGGTCGGGATGTACCCGTATTTCGTGATCGTCGTCTCGCCCGTCGCGGCGCCTTTTTCAATGGTGAACCGGAAAAGCGCGCCGCTGTCGCGGTACTGGTCCCGCTGGCCGGACAAAAAGTTGCCGGTCGAGTAGGCGACCAGCGATTCGTTGACCGCGCCGGTCTTTTTGTCGGTGTGGGTCAGCGTCACTATCGGTTGAAGCACGTGCGGATGGCCGCCGATGACAAGATCCGCGCCAAGCGCGCAGAGATCCTGCGCCCGGTTCGCGACCCATTCGTTCGGCTCGCGCACGTATTCTTTGCCCCAGTGAACGCACAGGATCACGAAATCCGCGCCCGCCTCGCGCGCGGCCTTGATGTCCCGCTCGGCGCGCTTGACGCCGAAATAGTGTACCTTGCTGCGCAGGTTTTCGGGCGTGTCGTTCTTTTCCATGCCGTTGGTGTGCTGCGTGTAGTTGAAGATCGCGACGGTGATGCCGTTGAGGTCGAACAGCGGCACCTCGTTAAACTCCGCGGTGTTGCGCGCGGTGCCGATGTGCCGGAGGCCCGCCGCCTCGATGTTTTCGATCGTCTTTTTGACGCCCTTGGCAAGCCGGTCGAGCGCGTGGTTGTTCGCGCAGAGCACAAGATCGGTGCCGGTTTCCTGAATCGCGGTCAGCAGCGCCGGCGGGCTGTTAAACTGCGGATAACCGGTGTACTTGCCGCCCGCGATCGGCACCTCGAGGTTGAGCACCGTCAGATCCGTCTCGGCGAGCAGCGGCGCGACCATTTTGAACATGCCGCCGAAGTCATAGGTATCCGTGACCCCGTCATGCGCGGATTGCAGCACCGCCGTCTGGATCAGCACGTCGCCGCCGAACTGCAGCGTCGCCGCGCTTGTTTCCGCAAGGGCGGAGGCGGAGAAAAACATGATGCAGCATACGAAAACCATCGCCCGCTTTTTCATACGTTCACCTCGTCAAACGGCGGCAGCAGAATCCCTTTTTCCGTGGCGAATCCGGTGATCAGCGCGTTTGGCGTCACGTCGAACGACGGGTTCCAGACTTTGACGCCAGCCGGCGCGGTGCGCTGTCCGAAGCGCATCGTCACCTCTGCCTCGTCTCGCTCCTCGATCGGGATGAACGATCCGTCCGGGCAGCCGGGGTCGATCGTCGGCGTCGGCGCGGCGACGTAGAACGGGATGCCGAAGTGCTTCGCGAGGATCGCGACGTTCAGCGTGCCGATTTTGTTCGCGGTGTCGCCGTTTCTGGCGACACGGTCACAGCCGACGATGCACAGGTCGATTTTGCCCTGCGCCATCGCCGCCGCCGCCATGTTGTCGCAGAGCACGGTCACATCCGCGCCCGCCGCGAGCAGCTCATAGGCCGTCAGCGTCGAACCCTGCAGCCTCGGCCGCGTTTCGTCCGCGAAGACGCGCAGCCGGACACCGCGCTCCATCGCCAGATAGACCGGCGCGAGCGCTGTGCCGTACCGCGACGTCGCGAGCTGGCCCGCGTTGCAGTGTGTCAGCACGCCCATGCCGTCGCGCAGCACCGGCTGCAACGCCTCGCCGATGCCTCGGCAGATGGTCTCGTCCTCTGTGTGAATCTTCTGCGCCTCGTCGAGCATCGCGGCGCGGATCGCGGAAACAGGATTGCCGCGCGCCAGCTCCGCGCGCGCCGCGACGCGCTTCACGGCCCAGACGAGATTGACGGCGGTCGGCCGCGCGGCCGCGAGATCCGCCGACTTCCGCAGCAGACCGGCGAAGAACGCGCCTTCCTCATCCGGCAGTTCCCGCGCCGCGAGCGCCATGCCGTAGGCCGCCGCGACGCCGATCGCGGGCGCGCCGCGCACGACCATCGCCGAGATCGCGTCCCGCACCGCGTCCGCGGTCCGGTAGCGCAGCATCACCGTCTTTTCCGGCAGCAGCCGCTGATCGAGCAGCAGCAGTTCGCCCGCCGCGCAGTCCCATTGAAGCGCGAGCGGTATGTTCTCCGTCACAAACATGCGGTTTCCTCCCGGTGGGATATTTCCTTTTCTGCAATATTCAATATTATACCATATTTCGCGCGGAAACGCATAGCATGCACGCGACGGCGACAGGGCGATTTCATTGCAAATGAAATCGCCCTGGACTTCGCGGTTGCCGATTGACATTGAACATAAGTCCATGATAATATTGGAGTAGTTACATGAAGAAATATTTATTTCTTCACCAAACGGGCTTTGCCCGATAAGGAGGTCGCCTATGATTGGGAAAAAGTGGCTCTCTCTGGTTCTGTTTACCGCGTTGCTGCTCACCTCGTGCGCCGGGATGGTTTCGGCGCTCGCCGCGGAAGCTCCGCTGGAGATCCGCATCACCTATGACGACAACCCGACTCTTCCGTTTGACGCCAACTGGCTGTCGCTGAAACTGGCGCAGGAGTTCACCAACACGAAGCTCAGCTTCGAAGTCATCCCCAACACCGATTACCTTGAAAAAATCAAGGCCATGCTGAATACCGGCACCGCGCCTGATGTATTGCTGTACGTCGGCAAGTCGACCGCGCAGGAGTATGGCCTGAACGGCGCCTTGGTCGCGCTGAACAACTATGCCGACTGCATGCCGTACTACAACCAGCTCATCAAGGATTGGGGCCTCGAAGACGATCTGAAGGACTGCTATGTCGTCGACGGCAACCTCTACTATGTGCCGGCGGTGTACGACTTTCCGTTCTATGACGGCGGTCCGATCCTCCGCTCCGACCTGCTCAAGGAATACGGCCTGGAAGCCCCGAAGACTTATGAAGACCTGTACAACGTCGCGAAGGTCTTCAAGGAGCACTTCCCGGAGTCCTATCCGGTGACGAACCTTGTCGACGCGCGCGTCACCTACCGCATGACGATGCCCGGCTTCGGCATCAGCTTGGGCCGCAACGCTTCGACGGGTTCCTATGTGCTCAGCTACGACTATGAGAACAAGACCTTCTTCCCGGCCGCGACGGACGAACAATTCCGCGAGTACCTCCGCTACATGACGAAGATGTACGCCGAAGGGCTGCTCGATCCCGAGTTCGTAAACGCTTCGGATGTTTGGTCCACCAAGCTGTCCACCGGCAAGGCGATGATCTCGTTCGCCTACTATGACCAGATCGGCGGCCTGATCGCCAACTCGACGATCCCGGGCATCGACTTCACGATGATCCCGCCGCTTCAGGGGCCGGATGGCGCGTACCATCAGCCGAAGAGCCGCACCGGAACCGGTATCGCGTTCCCGACGACGACGCTCGACCGCGTCGGCGAGGAGAACTTCCGCAAGATGGTGTCCGCGATGGACAAGATGTTCTTCAGCCCCGAGATGTCCGAAATGTGGTGCCTGGGCGTCGA
>JAVBOQ010000052.1:0-3678 GCA_031550455.1 Eubacteriales bacterium | reverse complement strand
TAAGTCCGCGTGTCGCGGCCGGGTCTCCTCACCCCCCCCCCGTAGGGTTCTTACGGGCCATGGCCCCTTACGGGGGTACCCACGGGGGGCCCCCCCTGGGCGTCCCTTCGCCCCTTCGTCCCTTCGCCCCGCCGCGTCACTCCTCTTTTAGCTCCGGCGTAACCGTCACAACCCACTCGGCCTTCAGCCAGGTATTGCGCGGCGCCTCGCGCAACCATTCGCCGTCCTCGGTGACCTCCCAGTTGGCGACGTACAGTTGAATGTCATACGTTGGCGCGCGGTCGATCTGGGCCTGCGTTACCGGATAGCTCTCGTTGTGTCCTATGCGGCCCTGGAATTCAAACGTAAACCGGATCGTTCCGTCGGGCTGCGGCAACTGAAAGTAGCCGATCTCCGACGCGTTGAGCGTGCCGTCCGCCTCGACAACGCCGTCCGCGACGCACTTGGCAAGGATGATTTTCGCGTCCCGTGCCCGCGCCAGTCCGGCATAGGTCGGCGCGCCGTCCGGAATCACCTCGTCGCCGTAATGCAGCATGTATCCCGCGGGCTCCGTCACGGCGTAGTCCTCCGGCATCAGCACGATGTTCGCGCCTTCGGCCGCTCGGATGGAGCCTGTGCCGTAGAGAAAGCCGTCCTTGTAGATCACTTCGTCCAGCGTGTACACCACGTCGCCGAGCGTGTACGACTGCCCGGACTGCGCGATGTCGCCGGAGAGCAAGTTTTCCTTTTTTTCCGCGCCGTAGAACCAGCCGAAGATGTCTGCGGTTTTGGATTCAATCAAAGCGTATGCCACGCCCGCCAGCGCCAGCAGAATTGCCAGCGCGGCGACGGCGGTACGGCGCGTGTGTCTGCGCATCACCGTTTCCTCCTTTTCAAGACGCAAAAGTGTGGAGGAAACCCGATCCGAAAGGGCCTCCGGGAGCGGCCCGTACGCGCGCTGCCAATCTTCACGTTTCATTCGAGTTCCTCCTTTAGCAGGCCGCGCAGGGCATCCCGCGCGCGGGAGAGGCGGGAACAAACCGCGCCCTTCGTGACGCCAAGCGTCCTGGCGACCTCGTCCACGGGATAGCCTTCCATGTAGTGCAGCACCGTCACGATGCGCAGTTTCTGCGGCAGCGCATCCAGGGCAAGGCGTAGCTCTCCGCACGCGTCCGGCTGCGCGGGGCCTTCCGGCATTTCGTCAACGGGCAGAAGCCTCCGCTGCCTGCGCTGGATGTTTACGCATTCGTGGATCAGAATTCTGACCAGCCATGTATCGAAATAGCGCTCATGCTTGAGCGAGGCCTGCTTTTGCCATGCCTTGAGGATTGCCTCCGATATGGCGTCCAGGCGGTCGTGCTCGCCGTGCAGGTAGCTGCAGGCGATGCGATACATGCGGCCTTGCGCGGAGGTGACCCGAAGGCTGAACTCCTCCCTGTTCATGGCGCCCCTCCTTTTTTGCTGCGTGATCACAACCATTAGACGAGCGCGCGAAGGCGCAGATTCGCCGGACGACATTTTTCTTTGGCGGAATGCGGCGCGCGGTCCCGAAAATGATGGAAAGCCTAAACGCTTTGCGCCCATCGAACGATCCGGATCGGGCGTTCACGCTTCTTGCGCAAGCCGCGCGTTCTGCACAGGGCGAAATTACTGCAAATGATTTTGCCCTGGCTCCGCATTTTCCTTTAAAAACGGGAATCTCACTTGATTTTTCTTGACAACGCAACGCTTTTTTGGTATCCTACTTCGGCAAGCAGCTCGGCGCGGGCCTTCAAGCGCTGTTTTTCGACAGCCGCCCCATGTCGGCGAGTATTCAAGAGGGAGGAACACGCGTGTACGCCATTATCGAAACGGGTGGAAAGCAGTACCGCGTCCAGCAGGGTGATGTTATCTTCGTTGAAAAGCTCGACCTTTCGCCGGATGCGGCCGTGAGCTTCGACGTGCTGCTGGTGGGCGGCAACGGCGGTGTGACCGTCGGCCGGCCGACCGTGCCGGGCGCGAAGGTAAGCGCCAAGGTGGTCGCACAGGTCAAGGGCGAGAAGATCACGATTTTCAAGTACAAGTCCAAGAAGAACTACCGCCGCACCCAGGGCCATCGTCAGCCCTACACCAAGCTCGAAATCACCGGCATCAGCGCCTGAGATGACGAGCGTCCGGTTCTACCGCGACCGGCGCGGCCGGCTGACGGGGTTTTCGGTCATCGGGCACGCGGGCAGCGCGCCCAGCGGCGAGGACATCGTTTGCGCCGGGATCTCCGCGCTGACGGTCACCGCTGTCAACGCGATCGAGACCGTCGCGGGCGCCCGGACAACGCCTCACACCGGGGCGGGCTTTCTGAGCGTGCGGCTCCCGAAAGGGCTTCCCGCCGCGAAGCGGCATAGCGCGCGGATCATCCTGCGCACGGTGCGGCAAGGTCTGCTGGATATGGCGAAGTCGTATCCGGCGTACGTGAGAATCAGTCAATAGGAGGTGCAACCATGCTTCAGATGAATCTGCAGCTCTTTGCGCATAAGAAAGGCGTCGGCAGCTCGCGCAACGGTCGCGACAGCAATTCCAAGCGCCTCGGCCCGAAGCGTCAGGACGGTCAGTTCGTGCTCGCCGGCAACATCCTCGTTCGCCAGCACGGCACGGCGATCCATCCCGGCCTGAACGTCGGCCTTGGCCGCGACGATACGCTGTTCGCGCTGGAATCGGGCGTCGTCCGCTTCGAGCGCAAGGGCAAAGACAAGACGCAGTGCAGCGTCCATCCGGTGGCGGAGGCCACGGGCAAGTAATTTCTGACCGACGGCGGCCTTCCTGTCGCGATTGCGGAGAGAGGGCCGCTTTTTTGCGGGATGAGGGCACTGGGGAGGGACTCGGCGGAAGAAAGAGCGCCAAGGGGCTCTGCCCCTTGGATCCTCGCTTAAGGGACTTCGTCCCTTATGAATCCCATCTTAGAGGTTTTTTTGGATAACTCAACCCGCCGTGAGGCGACAGGATGGGATTCCCAAGGGATGAAATCCCTTGGGCGGAGGTCCAGGAGGCGGAGCCTCCTGGCGTTCCCTCCCACCCCCACACGAAAAGAGGCGTTTCCATGCTGGGTACACTGGTCAACACCGGAACCGTTTTGCTGGGCGGCGCGATCGGGTTGCTGCTGCGCGGCGCGGTGCCGGACAGGTTCCGCAAAACAGTGATGCAGGGGCTCGCGCTGAGCGTTTTGATCGTCGGACTGCTCAACGCGATCCGAACCGAGGACGTGCTCGGGATGATCCTGTGCATCGTCGTCGGCGCGCTGACCGGCGAGGGCCTCAACATCGAAAAGCGGCTGGAATCGCTCGGGCAGCGCGCCGAGAAGCTGCTCGCGCGGAACGCCGGCGGCTCCTTTGTGCAGGGCTTTGTTGCGGCCAGCCTGCTGTTTTGCGTCGGCCCGATGTCGATCGTCGGCCCGCTGGAATCCGGCCTGGCCGGTAACCACGCGACACAGATCGCCAAGGCGATGATGGACGGTACGGCGTCGATCTTCATGGCCGCGGCGCTCGGCCCGGGCGTGCTGCTGTCCGCGCTGATGATTCTCATATATCAGGGCGCGATCACGTTGTCCGCGACGCTTGTTTCCCCGCTGTTGACCGATCCGATCGTCCGCGAAATGTCCGCGGTCGGCGGCCTTGTGATCATTGGCATCAGCTTGAACATGCTCGAGGTCGCCAAGGTGCGCGTCGG
>JAVBOQ010000009.1:0-23934 GCA_031550455.1 Eubacteriales bacterium | reverse complement strand
GCGCTCACGCATAAAGGCTTCTCACTGATTGAAATCGTCTCGCAGTGCCCGACGCACTACGGGCGCTACGCGCTTCGGACCGGCGACCCGGTGAAGCTCGTGGAGTATATCAAGGATATGACCATCGCCCAAAGCCGCGCCAAGGACATGAAGCCCGAAGAGATCGGCGACCGCCTGATCCTGGGCGAGTTCGTTCGCAGGGAGCGCCCGATCTACAGCGGCACGACGGTGCCGGAGGAGGGAAAGGCATGAACTATCCGATGCGCGTCAGCCTTTGCGGCTTTGGCGGCCAGGGCATCATTCTCTCCGCCGTCGTGCTGGGCACCGCGGCCGTGACCCGGGACGGCAAATACGCCGTGCAGACCCAGAGCTATGGTTCGGAAGCCCGGGGCGGGCAGTGCCAGGCGGAACTCATCATCGACGACAAGCCCATCGCCTCCCCGATTGCCAGCAAAAAAAACCTGCTGGTCTGCATGTTTCAGGAGGCTTACGCGAAATACATCGACACGCTGGAGGACGGCGGCGTGCTGGTCATCGATCCGCATCTGGTGACCAGGCCGACGCGCGACGTGCCGCGCACCTTCCGGGTGCCGGCCACGGAGATCGCGCTGTCGCTGGGGAACAAGATGGCCGCCAACATGGTGATGCTCGGTTTTCTGTCCGAATGCTGCGGCCTGCTTGCCCTTGATGACCTGAAAGCCACCGTGGCGGAGAGCGTTTCTGAGCGCTTTGTCGCCTTAAACCTTCAGGCGGTGGACGCGGGCGCGGCGTACGCGCGGGACAACGGGCTGTACGCGGCTGAAAAATAAGGAGGAAGCGGCATGAAGGTTCATGTGGACGTCAATCTGTGCAAGAGCTGCAACCTGTGCGTTGTCAACTGCCCGAAGAAGGTGTTGGAGCTGTCGGCCGAGGTGAACAAGCGGGGCTATAACTATGTGCAGCCTGTGCGCGAACAGGATTGCATCGGGTGCGGCTTATGCGAGCGCACCTGCCCCGATTTCGCGCTGCATATCGAGCCATAAACCGCCCGGGGAGGTTCGCATGAAGACAATCGGAATCCTTGGGGGAATGGGCCCGCTCGCCACGGCGGATCTGTTCCGCAAGATCATAGTGAATACCCCGGCCGCGTCCGATCAGGAACACATCCGCGTGGTCATCGACAGCAACACCGCCATTCCGGACCGCACCGCGGCCATTCTGTCGGGCGGTGAAAGCCCGCTGCCCGAGATGATACGGTCCGCCGTCGGGCTGGAACGCATGGGCGCGGATCTGCTGATCATGCCCTGCAACACGGCGCATCACTTCTACGAAACGCTGCTTCCTTATATTCGGGTGCCTATGCTGCACATGATCCGGGAGACGCTTCGGGAGGCGCGCGAGCGCGGCGTGCGGCGCGCCGGCCTGCTCGCCACGGACGGCACATGCCGTGCCGGGGTCTACGACGCGGTTTTTGAGGGCAGCGGCGTTACGCTGATCAAGCCGGACGCGGAAGGGCAGGCCGAGGTGATGCGCGTGATCTATCAGGGGGTGAAAGCCGGCGCGGCCCGCTTTGACACCGCCGCGTTTCAGCGCGCGCTCGCCGCGCTTGCCGCGCGCGGCGCGGAAACGATGATCTTAGGCTGCACGGAGCTGCCGCTCGCCTTTGACCTGTACGGGGTTGCCTGGGAAACGATTGACCCGACGAGCGTTCTGGCCGCGGCGGCCGTCCGGGAAGCAACGCGCGGATAGCCCGCGCGACGGAGGATGAACGATGAAGCTGATGGAGTTTCAGGGAAAAGAAATATTCGCGGCCGCTGGACTGCCCGTTCCCGCTGGGCGTCTGCTGCGCCGGGGTGACGATCTCTCCGGCATTAAGCTGCCGGTGCTGTTCAAAGCGCAGGTGATGACCGGCGGCCGTGGCAAGGCGGGCGGCATCCGGCTGGTGAAGGAGCGCGAGCGGATCGCGGAAGAAGCGGCGCTGCTTTGGAACATGACGATCCGGGACGAACCGGTGGAGGCGATCCTCGCGGTGGAGGAAAACATCCGCATCGAGCGCGAGCTGTACCTGGCCATCACGTTTCAGGGCGGCAGCGGCGAGCCCGTGATCCTCGCCAGCGGCGCGGGCGGCATGGAAATTGAGAACATCGCCAAGGCGGATCCCGGCCAGGTCTTTACGCTGCCCGTCGATCCGGTTGTCGGCGTCATGCTGTATCAGGCCAGATACCTCGCCAAGCGCTTCGATTACCCGGATGTGAACGGCCTGTACGGCGTTCTTCAGGCGCTGTACCGGGTTTTCGTCGAATACGACGCCTCGCTCGTGGAGATCAACCCGCTCGCGGTGACGGAAAGCGGGCTGGTCGCGCTCGACGCCAAAGTCGTGCTGGACAACAAGGCGGAGGGACGGCATAGGGACCTGTTCGCCCGGCTTCGGGCTGAACAGGGCTGCGTGGCGGAAGAACGCAGAAACGACACGATCACCTTTGTCGGCATGGCGGGCGAGGTCGGCCTGATCTCGGACGGCGCGGGCACTGGAATGCTTACATTAGATTTGGTGCACGACGCGGGCGCTCGTGTGAACAGTTTTTGCGAGCTGGGCGGCGTGACAAACGCGGACGTCATGTATACCGCGATGCGTGAAACCTTGGCGTATCCCGGTGCGAAAAGCCTGCTCGTGGTGCTGATCGGCGGATTCAACCGCATGGATCACATGGCGGAAGGGATTCGCCGCTATCTGGCGGAGGGCCGGCCCGCGCTGCCGATGGTGGTGCGCATGTGCGGCTCGCTGGAAGAAGAGGGCAAGCGGATGCTGGCCGAGATCGGCGTCGCCACGGTGGACGATCTGGACGAGGCGGTCGCGGAAGCGGTTCGCCTTGCAAAGGAGGCGTGAGGCGATGGCAATCCTGATCAATCGGGACACCAGAATCCTGGTGCAGGGCATCACGGGCCAGTCGGGCGCGCTGCAGACGAAAACCATGCTGGACTACGGATCCAACGTCGTCGCGGGCGTGACGCCCGGCAAGGGCGGCCAGACGGTGCACGGCGTTCCGGTGTTTGACACGGTGCGGGAGGCCATGGAGCGCGCGTCTGCCAACGCGGCGATTTCGTTCGTTCCACCGGCGTTCGCGCTGGAATCCTCGCTGGAGGCGATCGGCGCGGGCATTCCGCTGCTGGTGCTGACCACCGAGAACATCCCCGACCACGACGTGCAGCGCATTCTGGCGTTCGCCCGGAAAAACGGAACCCGCGTGCTGGGGCCTGGAACGGCGGGCGTCATCTCGCCCGGGATGTGCAAACTCGGCGCGCATCCTGCCCGCATGTACGCGCCGGGGCGCGTCGGCGTTGTCTCCAAGAGCGGCGCGCTCTCCTATGAAGTGGGCAAAGCGCTCACGGGCGCCGGGATCGGCCAGTCCACGGTCGTCGGCATCGGCGGCGGCCCTGTTTGGGGCACGACCACGCGGGATGTCGTCGAGCTGTTCAACGCGGATCCGGATACCGACGTCATCGTGGTGCTGGGCGAAATCGGCGGGGATCTGGAACAGCAGGCTGCGCGCTACATACAGGCGCATGTGCAAAAACCGGTCATCGCCCTGATCGTCGGGCGAAACGCGCCGAAGGGAAAGTCCCTGGGCCACGCGGGCGCGATCATCGGCAGCGGTGGCGGAGCGGACGAGAAAATCGCTGCGCTGACGGCGGCCGGCGTGCGCGTCGTCACCTCGCCGAGCGGGATCTGCGCGGCCATTCAAACGCTTCATACCTAAGAAACGGAGGAATTTTCCATGGCTTTGCCCATCTCCCTGACGGACATTCAAAGCGCGGCCGGACGCCTCGCGCCCTACATTCACCGCACCCCGCTGATCCGCGCGCACGCGCTCGGCGCGGCGCTCGGCTGCCAGGCGTACTTGAAACCCGAAAACCTGCAACTCACCGGCTCTTTTAAGATTCGCGGCGCGACAAACAAGATCCTGACGATGACCGATGAAGAACGCGCGCGCGGCATCATTGCCTCTTCGTCCGGCAACCACGCGCAGGGCGTGGCCTTCGCGGCGCGGATGCTCGGCATACGGGCCACCATCGTGTTGCCCACCAACGCGCCCAAGGTCAAAGTGGAAGGTACCCGCGCGCTGGGCGCAGAGGTGGTTCAATACGGATACGGCTCCATCGAGCGCTATAAAAAGCTCTACGAAATCGTCGATGAGAAGGGCTACTCCGTTGTTCACTCGTACAACGACCCGATGCTCATCGCGGGTCAGGGCACCGTCGGGCTCGAAATCATGCAGGATCTCGCCGACGTGGACACCGTGATTGTGCCGCTCGGCGGCGGCGGATTGATGGCCGGTGTCGCGGCGGCTGTGAAGGAGATCAAACCGGGCGTGCGGGTCATCGGCGCGGAACCCGCGGCCATCCCGCGCTACAGCGCGAGCCGGGCTGCAGGACAGCCGGTGGAAGTGGAAATGAAGGACACTGTGGCCGACGGGCTGATGATCTGCGTGACCGGCTCCAACACCTACCCGATCATCGAGCGGTATGTGGACGAACTGATCTCGGTTGAGGACCGGTTCATCGTGCAGGCACTCCGGGAAATCCTCTTCCGGGCCAAGCTGCTGGTCGAGCCGTCGGCCGCCATCGGCGTGGCCGCGGCGCTCTCCGGACAGGTGAAGATCAAACCGGACGAGAAGGTCGCGTTCGTGCTCTCCGGCGGAAACGTCGACCCGGAGACGCTTGACAAGCTGCTGCAAGTGTAAGTGAAACAAGATTGTCGACAGTTTACATGGAAACGCGTTTGAAATATTGGGAGGTTTTAAATTTCGAACGTTGTTGACTGTCAACAGAAAGTAAACTATAATGGCAGTGTGTTTGAATAATATCACGGATCGGGCGCGTTATATAGAAAAATCTCGCGTAAAGCGGGAATGTTGCCGAAAGGGAGAGTGTGACGTTTGATCAAGCCGGCGAAGAAGATGGAAAAAATCCCTTTTTCCGCGATCCGAAAGATTTTTGACGAAATCGGCCGTCTGCGTGCGGAGGGCAAGAACATCATATCCCTGGGGATTGGCGAACCCGATTTTGACACGCCCGGGAACATCGTCGCCGCGATGGCGCGGGCCGCTGAAAACGGCGCGACCCACTACACGCCCAATAAAGGGATTCTGCCGCTCCGGCAGGGCATTGTCAAGTACCTTGCGCAGTATGGCCTCACGTATGACGTCGAAGAGATCATCTGCACCGTCGGCGTGGCCGAAGCCATCTTTATGGTGCTCAGCGCGTATCTCGACCCGGGCGACGAAGTGCTCGTCCCGGATCCCGCCTGGGTGAACTACGCCCACGTGCCCAGTTTGAACGGCGCGACATCCGTTCCGTATGTTCTGCGCCCGGAGAATGATTTCCAGGTGGATGTTGACGATCTGGAACGGCTTGTGACCGAAAAGACAAAAATCCTCGTGCTGATCAACCCCAACAACCCGACCGGCACGGTGCAGGGCGAGGCGGTCCTCGAAGGCATGGCCCGTTTTGCCGTGAAGCACGATCTGCTGGTCATCTCGGACGAGATCTACGACCAACTGGTGTACGCGGGCGATAAGCACCGGTCCATCGCGGCGCTTCCCGGCATGCGCGAGCGTACGGTCGTCTTAAACGGCTTTTCAAAGACGTACGCGATGACCGGCTGGCGGCTCGGCTATGCCGCCGCGCCGATCGCGCTGATCCCTCCGATGGCGAAAATGCACGCCTACATGGTGACAAACGCGACGTCCATGGCGCAGCACGGCGCGGTGGAGGCCCTAAACGGCCCGCAGGATTCCGTCGCTCGGATGCGCGATGAGTTTGAGAAGCGCCGCGATTTTGTCGTGGAATCCATCCGCGCCATGCCCGAACTGCGCTGTTCCGTTCCCGGCGGGGCGTTCTATGTGTTTGTGGACGTTTCCAAAACCGGCATGGACGGCGAGAAGTTTGTGGACTTCATGCTACAGCACGGCGTCGGACTGGTTCCGGGCACGGCGTTTGGCAAAAGCGCCACCGATTTTGTCCGGATTTCCTACGCGGCCTCTATGGAAGAAATCGTCGAAGCGATGAACCGTATCCAAAAAGCGCTCAAGACCCTGGCCTGAGGTCGCCCATCCTTTCGTTAAAGACAGGCGTGCGCGTGTCGCCTGTTGCTTTAAGAAAAAAGAGAATCGGAGGAAGTGCTGATGGTAACACAAATCGACCACATCGAGTTGATTGTCAACGATGTACAGGCGTACGTAGACCTCTTTACCATGCTCGGTTTCAAGATTGTGACGCAAACGGATCATCACGGCGGTTCCGTTGAGCTGCAGTTGCCGGGCCCCAACCAGCCTGTGTTTGAAATCCACAAAACCCTTGTCGAAGAGGTTCCCGGGGTGAACCATATCGCGTTGCGCGTAACCGATGTGAACGAAGCCTACGAGAAGATCAAGGAAAAGGGTCTGCGGATTGATATGGCGCCCCACTATAGCCCGCACACCGGACGGACAAACATGAACGCGCGCGACCCGGATGGCTGGAGACTGCAGATTTGCGACGCGAAGCGGATCGATCCGGAGAGCGAAGAAGCCAAGGCGAAGGCAAAACAGTAACACGGACAAACCCAAACAGTCCCGACAGGATCTGCGCCACCACAAACACATCAGGAGGAAAGAGAAATGAAAAGGGCACTTCCGATTCTTCTCGCGCTGTGCATGCTGCTTGGCCAAAGCGCAGCCATGGCCGCCGAGTTGCCCACGTCGACCACGAAAACGCACCTGAACGTCGGCATGGCCGCCGAGGTTGTTTCGCTCGACCCGTCGATGTCGCCCGACTGCGTCACGCCGACCGGCTACTCCTACACGGGACAGATCTTCGAGCAGTTGCTGCATTACAACCAGGAAACCGGCGATTTTGAACCTGTCCTCGCGACCGATTGGACAATCGCGGACGACGCGCTGTCCGTCGATTTCACCCTGAAGCAGGGCGTGAAGTTCCACAACGGCGACACCATGACCGTGGACGACGTGGTCTTCTCGCTCACCAGGGCGCTGGAGTCCCCGTATACAAAATCATACACGGGCTCCATCAACCGGTTCGAGAAGCTGGACGACACGCACATCCGGGTCATCCTGAACTATCCGTATGTGCCGATTCTGCAGGTTCTTGAAATTCCGTGCTGGGGCATCGTCAGCAAGCGCGCCATTGAGGAGCTTGGCGAGAGCCACGCCCGCCACCCGGTCGGAACCGGCCCGTTCAAGATGGTAAACTGGGTCAGCGGCCAGCGGTTCGAGTACGAAGCCTTCGAAGAATACCATGGAGGCGCGCCGGCCCTGAAAACCGTGACCGTCATCATCGTGCCGGATCAGGCCGCGAGCACGCTCGCGCTGGAAAACGGAACGATTGATTTCAGCCAGGGCATTCCGAAGGCCGACATTCCCTACATGAAGACGCTGCCTTTCCTGACCGTCGTCGAAATTTCCGGCGGCAGCATCAACGACATCACGTTCAACTGCACGGACGGCATCTTCACGGACAAGCGCCTCCGCCAGGCGGTCGCCTACGCCATCAACCTGGAAGAAATCATCCTGGGCGGTTGCGAGGGGTACGGCAGCGTCGCCAACGTGCTGTGCACGCCGAAGTCGGTCGGCTGGTGCCCGGACATCGAACCGTACCAGCAGGACCTTGAGAAGGCGAAGCAACTGATGGCGGAAGCCGGCTATCCCAACGGGTTTGACGTCGTGTTCAACCAGGATTCCGGCGCAACCTACATGCCCACCGCGGAAGTCATTCAGGCGCAGCTCAAGAAGGTCGGCATCAACGTGATCTTCAACAAGATGGAGCGTTCCGCGTGGTTTGACATCGTTGGCGACAAGCGCGATTTCGTCGCCACCACCCGCATGACCACCATGTCCCTGCTTGACGCCGACTACATCATGACCAGAAGGCTTACGGAAGGCGCCCTCGGCAGCGGCAACAACTACTCGGGCTTCCACACCCCGGAACTGGACGCCCTGATCCTGGCCGCGCGCAGCGAGACTGACCCGGTCAAGCGCAACGAGATTTACCGCGAGTGCTTCCTGATCGTCAAGGACGAATGCCCGATCATCCCGTTGTACAACTACGCGGACTTCTTCGTGTACAGCGCGAAGCTCAAGGGCGTCCAGCATGTCACCGCCAACCGCAACCTGTGGAAGTACCTGTACTTCGTCGACTAACTGATTCGATGTTTCTGGTGTAGTTCGGTTTACCGCGGCCGGAACGAAACGCGCGCCTTCTGTAGATGCTACTTTGGGTTTCGCTTTCGTTCCGGTTGCGGCATATAGAAAAGGACGCAGGCTAGACCGGCGCGGGCATTGTCTGTTTACGTCATCTGCGGTACGCGCTCAGGCATATACGCAAAGGCGCGCCGTGCCGGCCGCGCGCGATGCTGGAACAGGACCTTTCCGACCTTTCAAATGGTCAGTATATGGAGGAACGGCATGTCAACCTACATATTGAAACGAATTGCGTATCTGATTCCGGTCATCATCGGTGTTACCTTCATTATCTTTAGCGTCATGGCGATGACGCCTGGCGATCCTGTGCTGATGATGCTTGGAGACGGCGCTACGCCGGAAGCGGTCGCGCACCTGCGCGAAGAAATGGGCTTGGATCAACCTTTTCTGGTTCGGTATTTTATCTACATGAAGCACGCGGTGATGGGGGATTTTGGTAAGTCGTACATGACAAAACTCCCTGTTTTTGATGAGATTGCCGCTCGGCTCGGGTATACGGTTCGGCTTGCGTTCTACAGCACGCTGATCGCAGTGATTATCGGGATACCGATTGGCATCGTCTCGGCGGTCAAGCAGTATTCGCTGACCGACACGACGGTGCTTGGCGTCTCGCTTCTGCTGACATCCATGCCGGGTTTTTTTCTAGGGCTCCTGCTAATCATAGTGTTCACGGTACGCTTGAACTGGCTTCCGATGATCGGGATGGACTCGTTTGCCGCGCATATCATGCCGTGCATCGCTTCCGGTTCGGCCACTGTGGCCGCGCTGCTGCGCATGACGCGCTCAACGATGCTCGAAGTCATACGCCAGGATTACATCCGCACCGCCCGCGCCAAAGGCGCCAACGAAAAGCGGATCATTTACCGGCACGCGCTGCGCAACTCCCTGCTCCCCGTGATCACGGTCATCGGCCTGAACTTCGGCATTTCCCTCGGCGGCGCCGTTGTGACGGAACAGCTTTTCGCGATTCCGGGCATCGGCCAGTTCATGATCAACGGCATCCGACAGAAGGATACGCCCGTTGTGATGGCGTCCGTATTGATCGCGGCCCTGCTTGCCAGCCTTGTCAACCTCCTGGTCGACCTTATCTATGTCTATGTTGATCCCAGGCTAAAGTCGCAGTTTGCGAGGAAAAAGAGGGTGAAAGCATAATGGCTGAGCACAATGTGACAAAGCGAAACAGCGCCCGTTCTCCACGCGAGGCGGATGCGGACGACAAGAAAAAATACAGAAAAAAAAGTCAGTCCCGGGTCATCTGGAACCGGTATTGCAGGAGCAAGCTGGCTGTGTTCGGCCTGATTGTCTTTACGCTGATGCTGGTGCTTGTGCTGACGGCCGATCTGTACATGGACTATGACCGGGACGCGCTGGAAATGCACCTGACAAACAAGTACAAGTCGCCCAACGCGAGCAACTGGTTCGGTACGGATCAGTACGGCCGCGACGTGTTTGCGCGCGTGATCTTCGGTGGCCGCATTTCAATGTTTGTGGGCATCGGAACCGTCATCATCTCGCTGACCGCGGGCGCGTTCATCGGCGCGACAGCCGCCTATTTCGGCGGGTGGATCGACAACCTGCTGATGCGGATCATGGACGTGTTTCTGGCGATTCCGGGAACGCTGCTGGCGATCACCATCATCTCCGCGATGGGCAGCAGCATGATGAACCTGCTGGTGGCGATGGGCATTTCGCAAACGCCGCGCATGTCGCGCATCGTGCGGTCCGCGGTGCTTGGCGTCAAGGGGATGGATTTCATCGAGGCGGCCAAGGCCTGCGGCACCGGCCATATGCGCATCATCTTCCGGCACATCATTCCCAACGCCATGGGGCCGATCCTGGTGCAAGCGAGCCAGACCGTGGCGCGCTCCGTGCTGATCGTCGCGAGCCTGAGCTTCGTCGGCCTTGGCATCGCGGAGCCGACGCCGGAGTGGGGGAGCATGCTGTCCAACGTGAAGACCATGATGCGCCACTATCCGTACCTCGCCATCACCCCCGGGATCGCGATGGTTCTGTCTGTCATGTCGCTGACGCTGATCGGAGACGGATTGCGTGACGCCATGGATCCCCGGCTCAGAAACTAGATGGAGGGCGTCGTCATGTCGGAAAAACTTCTGGAAATCAAGGACCTTCATGTCGTCTACAAGACGGACATGGACGACATTTACGCCCTGAACGGGGTGAACCTCTCCATCGAAAAAGGGGAAACGATGGGGCTTGTCGGCGAAACAGGCGCCGGAAAATCCACCATCGCGCTGAGCATCATGCGGCTTTTGCCGCAGCGCGTCGGGAAAATCACGAAAGGCAGCATCAGTTTTGACGGCAAAGAGCTGCTGCGTGTGAACGAGCCGGAAATGCGCGCGATCCGCGGCAACGACATTTCCATGATTTTTTCCGATCCGATGAGCGCGTTAAACCCGATTCAGTCGGTCGGGGCGCAGATTGGCGAGGTTGTCGAGCTTCACAATACCGGGCTCAGCCACCACGAGATCGAAGCGAAGGTTGACGAGATGCTCCGGATGGTCGGCATCCCGGCGGAAAGAAAAAATGAATACCCGCATCAGTTTTCGGGCGGTATGCGGCAGCGCATCGTCATCGCGATCGCCCTTGCCTGCAATCCACGGCTGATCCTTGCGGACGAGCCGACAACCGCGCTCGATGTCACGATCCAGGCCCAGGTCTTAAACATGATGAACGCCCTGAAAGAAAAGCTGAACACGTCCATGCTGTTGATCACACACGATCTGGGCGTCGTCGCGCAGATGTGCAACTCCGCCGCGATCGTATACGCCGGTGAAATCATCGAGTACGGCTCCGTGGAGGACATTTTTGAGTCGGACAGGCACCATCCGTATACCGTGGGGCTGATGGGTTCCATTCCCGATCTTGGGTCCAAGAGCCGGCGGTTGAAATCCATCGACGGGTTGATGCCGGATCCTTCCCGCCTCCCGCCCGGTTGCCGGTTTGCCGAACGGTGCGCCCACCGCATGGACATCTGCGGCCGCGAATCCCCGCCGATGTGCGCGTTTGGAGGCCACAGCATCAAGTGCCATCTGTTCACCGGGAACGCTGGCCAAAAGGGGGCCCGCTAAATGGAAACGCCATTGATTGAGACCAGGAATCTTTCCAAATATTTCGCGACCGCGAGAGGGCAGCTCCACGCAGTGGACAATGTCAGCATCAAGATCGCGAAGAAGGAAACGCTCGGCGTTGTGGGCGAGTCCGGCTGCGGAAAATCAACCATGGGGCGGACGATTCTCCGCCTGCTGGAGCCGACCGGCGGGGACATTCTCTACAACGGCCAAAGCATCGTCGGGTACAACAAAAAGCAAATGAAAGATATGCATGCCAAAATGCAGATCATCTTTCAGGATCCTTTTACGTCGCTGAACCCGCGCATGACGGTGAGCGAGATCATCGCGGAGCCGATGAAGGTGAACGGGATTGGCGGCGGCGCGGCGGAGCGCGAGGAACGCGTGGAACAACTGATGGAGACGGTCGGGCTGGCCCGGCGGTTCATCAACACGTTTCCGCATGAGCTGGACGGCGGCAGGCGGCAGCGCATCGGCATCGCGCGGGCGCTGGCGATCAACCCTGAGTTCATCGTCTGTGACGAGCCCGTTTCCGCGCTGGACGTCTCGATACAGGCCCAGATTCTGAACCTGATGATGGATCTGCAGGAGAACATCGGCCTGACCTATATGTTTGTCACCCACGACCTGAGCGTCATCAAACACATCAGCCAGCGCATCGCGGTGATGTACCTCGGGCAGTGCGTGGAAACGTCCAAAACCGACGAGCTGTTCGAAAATCCGCTGCATCCGTATACCCAGGCGCTGCTGGCCGCCATTCCGTCGCTGAGCATCCGGAACAAGAAACCGCTGGTTGCGCTCAAAGGCGAAGTGACGAGCCCCATCAACCCCAAGGTCGGGTGCCGGTTTGCCGACAGGTGCCCGCATGTGGCGACGGAATGCCGTGCGCATGACTTCGAACTGCGCCAGATCGGCAATGACGGGCATTATGTGGCCTGCAGGCTGCATCAGTGATTGGCATCAAAACAAAAGGAGAACGAACATGATTACACAGATTGACCACATTGAACTGATCGTGCGGGACGTGGACGAGTACTGCGACTTTTTGCAAAAAATGGGCTTCAAGCTGCTGACAAAAACAGGGCATCACGGCGGGTCTGCCGAGCTGCAACTGCCCGGCCCCAATCAGCCCATCCTCGAAATCCATACGGTTCTGGGCGAAGAGGTGATCGGCCTGAACCACATCGCGTACCGCGTGGAGAATGTCCAGGCGGCCTATGATGATTTCCGCGGCAAGGGCATCCCGATTCCGAAGGAGCCGAAGTACGGCGCCGTGACCGGCCGCACCAACATCAACTTCCGGGATCCGGACGGCGGCCGGGTGCAGGTTGTCGACAAAAAGCGCGGCGTTCCCGAAGGAGAGGATTGAGCGCATAGTTTGCGTTTGCCCTGAAAATTGGGCCAGGGCGATTTCATTAGGAATGAGCAGTGAGCAATCCCGGAGCTCGAGGCGTGTGAACGCCTCGAATGCCATCATTTTCGGCGACATGCGCGCCGAAAATGCGCAGATTCCATAGCCATCCCGCTGGATGGCGGCGGAATCTGTGCCCGGTCCCGGCGCCGCCCGGAAATCTCGCAAGATTTCAGGCGCCGTCCACGTTCCCGATTGGCGATTTCATTGTAAATGAAATCGCCCTGGCAAAACGCTTCCTTCACTTGCATCCGCCGCCCGCGCGGGCTATAATACGAGAAGACCGTAAACGATTCACAAGCCAACGACAGCTACCGTAGGAGGAATGCGCCATGAAAGCAAATCCCAAAGCCTTTCCGATGACAAAACCGGTCAATCGGTTGACCGGTTCCCTGCCGAAGATCGGCATTCGTCCCTGCATCGACGGCCGGATGAACGGCGTCCGCGAATCATTGGAAGCGCCGACGATGGGCCTCGCGAAAGCGATCGCCGGCTTCCTGCAAAAGAACGTATACCATAGCTGCGGCCTGCCCGCCGAATGCGTGATCGCGGAGACGTGCATCGGCGGCGTGCATGAGGCTGCCGCGTGCGCCGACCTGTTCCGCCGTGAAAACGTCGGCCTGTCCATTTCGGTCACACCCTGCTGGTGCTACGGCTCGGAGACGATGGACATGGACCCGGCGACGCCCAAGGCGATCTACGGGTTTAACGGCACCGAACGCCCGGGCGCGGTGTATCTGGCCGCCGTGCTGGCAGCCCACAACCAAAAGGGCATCCCGGCGTTCGGCATCTACGGCCACGACGTGCTCGACATCGGCGACGTCAACATCCCGGAGGACTGCCAGCGCAAGCTGCTGCTGTTCGCGCGCGCGGGCCTCGCCGTCGCGACGATGCGCGGCAAGTCGTATCTTTCGATGGGCGGCACCTCGATGGGCATCGCGGGCTCGATGGTCAATCCCGCGCTGCTTGAAAAAACCTTCGGCCTGCGGTCCGAGAGCGTCGACCTGTCCGAGTTCGTGCGTCGCTGGGAAGAGGGCATCTACGACAAAGAAGAGTTTGACCTCGCAGTCCGCTGGGTCGACGAGAACGTCACGCTCGCGGGTTGGGACAAGAACGATCCCGCCAAGCGGCATTCGCCCGAGCGCAAGCGCGAGGCGCTGCTGACGAGCGTCAAAATGTACTTAATCGCCCGGGACCTGATGCAGGGCAACCCGAAGCTTTCCAAGATGGGCTTTGCCGAGGAAGCGATGGGCCACAACGCGATCGTCGCCGGATTCCAGGGTCAGCGCCAGTGGACCGATCATTTCCCGAACGCCGACTTCGTCGAGAGCCTGCTCTGCACGTCGTTCGACTGGAACGGCATCCACGAGCCGAGCGTCGTCGCGACCGAAAACGACCACCTGAACGGCCTGACGATGCTGATGGGCAAGCTGCTGACCAACACAGCCCAGGGGTTCGCGGACGTGCGCACCTACTGGAGCCCGGAGGCGGTCGAGCGCGTCAGCGGCTGGAAGCCGGAAGGCGACGCGGCGAACGGGTTCATTCACCTGATCAACTCCGGCGCGGTGACGCTCGAAGCCGCCGGCCAGTGCGAAATCAACAGCAAGCCGGCGATCAAGCCCTGGTGGCACCTGACGCCCGAAGAGGCCGCCGCGACGCTTGATTCCACCGATTACTGCTACGCCGACCTCGGCTACTTCCGCGGCGGCGGCTATTCGTCGCACCTGCGCACCAAGGGCGGCATGCCGATGACGATGGCGCGCCTGAATCTGGTCGACGGTCTTGGCCCGGTGCTGCAAATCGCCGAAGGAACCAGCGTCGAACTGCCCAAGGCCGTCAACGATACGCTGGAAGCGCGCACCGACCCGACCTGGCCGACGACGTGGTTCGTGCCGCGCCTGACCGGCGAAGGCGCGTTCCGCGACGTGTACAGCGTCATGGCCAACTGGGGCGCGAACCACGGCGCGTTCAGCTACGGCCACATCGGCGCGGAATTGATCGCGCTGGCGTCGATGCTGCGCATTCCGGTCTGTATGCACAACGTGCCCGACGCGGACGTCTTTCGTCCGAGCGCATGGGCCGCGTTCGGCACGCGCGACCCGGAAGGCGCGGATTACCGCGCGTGCGCCGCGTTCGGCCCGCTCTATGGCAGGAAGTAACTGGCTGGGATGAAAATGGCGCGCGCGCGCGTCTTGTTTTCGGGAGATGGGAAGGGCGGCTGAACAAGCCGCCTTTTTTATGACCTTCGCCGCCTCTTGTCAATTTTTGACGATTGGTGTATGATTCTGCCATTCAATCTGAAAGGATCAAAGCATGATGTCAAGCAAACGCCACACCTTTTCACACGACAGGCTCACCGCGCACCTTGTGATTGTGGTTGTATTTGGACTTCTGATGATCGGCGGGCTTGCGCTGTATATGACGGGCATCTTCGCGCCGGCAGTTGGGCAAGCAGCGCTGTCCGACACGAAACCGCTGGATCTGCCGACGCAGCCGCCCAAAGCCGGGCTGCTGAGTTTCCTGTTCGCTTCAGCCTCCGCGGAAAGCACGTCGGCGCCCACCTCCGAGGCGGATCTGGACGCGGCGATGCAGCTTCTGGCGGACGACCTGTCGGGCGAAACCCCGATCACCGCCGAGGACGAGATCAAAGTCGACCGCAAAGACCTTTCACTGAACAAGAACCTGCCGCCGGAGTGGTACAACATCCTGCTCCTTGGCATCGACACGCGAACCGAGAGCCTCAAAAACAGCCGCTCCGACGTGATGATCGTCGCCTCGATCAACGGCAACACGGGCGAGATCAAGCTGACGTCGCTCGCGCGCGACCTGTATGTGCCGATTCCGGGCAGCGGCGGCGAAGACCGCCTGAACGTCGCGTTCGCCCGCGGCGGCTGGGAACTGGCCGTCAAGACGGTCAACCAGGCGTTTGAACTGAACATCATCGACTATGTCGCCGTGAACTTCAAAGGACTGGCCGCGGTCGTCGATTCCGTCGGCGGCGTCGATATTGAGCTGGTCGGCGAGGAATACAAGTACATCAACGAAAACGTCGCGGTCAGCGAGGATTACGAAGGGTTCAAGAAAAACGCCGCGCGGCGCGTGCTGACGGCCGACGACACGGACACCAGGGTACACCTTGACGGGCTGCAGGCGGTTTCCTATGCGCGCATCCGCAAGCTCGACAACGACCTGATGCGCAACAGCCGCCAGCGCGTTCTGCTCGGCGCGCTGCTCGACAAGATCATGCCGCTTTCGCTCACAAAGATCTGGACGCTGCAGGCGACGATCAACCAGTACTGCGAAATGTCGCTCGCGATGACGCCGGGCACGGAGTTCGGCAACGTGCTCGTCAAGTTCGTTAAGACGACGCCCGTCATAACGGAATTCTCGGTGCCGGTTTCGGGATCGTTCCATAACACCGTCGTGAAGGGCCGCAAGGGCGAGGATATGAATGTCATGGTCTGCAACATGAAAAGCAACGTCGAGGCGCTGCACAACTTCATCTTCGGCGCGTACATCCCGGCGGAGACGATCAAATGATCAGCGCGCTTTGCGTGCTGTTGTCAATGATGATGGCCGTTACGCCGCCCGTCGCCCAGCCCGAAAGCCTGTTGACGGCGAAGCTGATCCTGGCTGAAGTGGCCAGGGACGGCGAAGAAAACCGCAGCAGCGGCATCGATCATGCGGGGCAGTGCAAACGGTTCCAGGCGGATACTTTCGCGTTCGTTTCCACGGGATACCGGCTCTCTTCCTTTCCGGAGGCGGCCCTGTACATGCCGCTCGGCCATGAAAAGCCGGAAGTGTCCGGTCGACCGGTCGGCACCTGCTGGGAGATGCCCGATCCGTCGACCGGCAACGCGTTTGCCGAGGCCGCCCGGTTCGATTACGACCGAGCGCTGACGCCAAAGCAGAATCTGGAAGCGGCCCGCGCGTTCCTTCGGCAGGTGCGCGCCGGCGACGTGCTCCAAATGCTGGCGACATTCTCAAACGGAACGCAGCGCGGCACGCACACGCTTTTGTTTACGCGCCCGTATGACCCGAGGCTTTCAACACTGTACTGGGTGGACTCGAACCTCGACAATCACCGCGTCGACGGCATCCGCTACGGGTTCGCGCACGCGTATCAGCAGCGGGCGTTTGAGGACGTCGCCGCCTGGCTCGCGTGGGACGAAAACAACGGCGCGACGCTTTACCGTGTCCGCGAGGATGTGGAGATTCGGTGAGGGACCATGAGGTTGAGTGCGCAAAAGCATAAGCGATCAACAACCCTTTCAAGTGACGGAAAGACTTCGTTGCGGAATCCCTTCTCCCTGAGTTCCTCCCAAATCATTTCGATAGGGTTTAGCTCAGGGGTGTACGGGAGCAACGAGTAAAGTCGGATATGATACCAATTCCAAACCTTACCGCATCGTCGCGCCGGATCTTTTTCCATTCGGCGTAGCGTTGCTACGCCTCGTTCCGGCTCCTAGCCGGATGAAAAATCTCTCGCCGCTTTGGATGTGTTAAGATTTTCCATTTATATTACACCCCTTCCCGCGCCCTCCCCTTCGTATGATAAATCGGCACATATTCCCGATAAAAACACCATCGCACACGGCCGCATCCGTACGCTACAATGCATACAGATGGATACTCCTGCCGCCGTATACATCGCGGCCGCATCATTTATGAAATGAGGGATCGGCGTGGAATTGGGATTGGGAAGCATCGTGTACGAGTTCGCGGGCATCCCGCTGGAGAGGCAGGCGCGGCGCATTGCCGCCCACGGGATACGTTTTGTGGATGTGCTGGCGTTCGGTCAGTACAACCCGGCGTTCTATTCGCTGGATCAGCAACAGCGCGTCGCGGACGCGTTCACCGCCTGCGGCATCCGCGCCAGCAGCGTCGTCACATGCGCCGAAGGAAACATCGGCTCCCCGGACATGGAAGAGCGGGGGTTCGCCATGGAGCAGATGAAGCGGGCCGCCAGACTCGTCAAGCGGCTTGGCGGGCAGCAGATCCTCGTGGGAAAAGGCTGTGGTAATATTGACTTTGACCTGCCGCGAAAGGAAGCCTTCGCCAACGCCGCGGCCTTCCTGAAAGAGTTCGGCAAATGGTGCCTGAATGAAAACATCATCCTGACGCTGGAGTTAGAGCCCGAGGCTCTTCACGTATGCAACGGCATCGACTCCATGGCCGCCATGCTCGAGGCGATCGGCCTTGAAAACGCGTTCGCCAATGTGGACATCGGCCATCTGAACATCCTGAGGGAACCGCCAGCAGCCCTTGCCGCGCTGTCGGGCAAAATCATTCATGTGCATATATCGGACAATGCCGGCCTGGCTCACACCAACAGCACCATCGGCGAGGGAAACGCGGACATCCGGGCGTACATCGACCAGTGCATCCTGCTTGGCATCGACCGAACGGCCGAGGCAATGGGCGACGTCGCGGTGGCCGGCATAGAGGTCGGAGAGCCTGGGGAGTACATCACCGACAGCGACAACCGGGTACTGCGCAGCATTGGGAACGTCTGCCTGCGCGTGCCCGCGCTGCGCAAAGAGTTTTAGGGGGATAACCGCAATGGAAAAATCAACATTTGGCGTAATCGTCGGGACGCGTGGCTTTTTTAGCCCGGCGCTGGCGCTGGCGGGCAGACGGCAGTTCCTTGGGCGGTTGGCCGAGTTGGGTTACCCGGTGGTGATTCTACCGGAAGACGAAACCCCAACGGGTTGTGTGGAAACCCTTGAAGACGCCGTCAAATGCGCAGACCTGTTCAGCAAGAACAAGGACAAGATCAGCGGCATCCTGGTTTCATTGCCCAATTTCGGCGATGAAATCGGAATCGTCGAGAGCATTCTGCGCAGTGAGCTGAAGCTTCCGCTGATGGTGCACGCGTTTGACGACGAGCGCGACAAAATGCAGGTGGAGAACCGCCGCGACGCGTTTTGCGGCAAGCTGTCCGTCTGCAACAACCTCCGTCAGTGCGGCATTCCCTTTACGAACACGACGTGGCATACGACGCCGGTAGCCGGGGATGTTTTCGCCGCCGACTTGCTAAGATTTGACCGCATCTGCCGGGTGTACCGGGGTGTGAACGGCGCGCGAGTCGCCCAGATCGGCACGAGGCCAGAAGCGTTCCGGACGGTCCGTTTCTCGGAGAAGCTGCTGCAGCGCAGCGGCGTCACGGTCGTCCCCGTGGACCTTTCTGAGATCATCGCGGCCGCCCGGGCGGTCACGGACAAAGAGTTGATCCGGGCAAAACTTGAAGAGATCCGCGACTACGCCACCACGACTGACGAGGGATACGGTTGCGATATTTCGTCGGGGCTTGAAAAAAACGCAAAGTTTGCTATTGCGGTTGAATCCTGGATGCGGAAAAACCGGTGCGTCGCCGGTGCCATCCAGTGCTGGGATTCGCTGCAAAAGAATTTCGGCTGCGCGGCGTGCCTGACGATGAGCATGCTCAGCGAAAAGGGCATGCCCATGGCGTGCGAAACGGATATCGCCGGTGCGATCGCCATGTACGCGCTCTACCTTGCGGGCGACGCGCCTTCCGCCTACCTCGACTGGAACAACAGCTTCGGGGAAGACCGCGACATGTGCATTGCCTTCCACTGCTCCGCGTACCCCAAGTCCTTCTTTGGCACAAAGCCAAACGCGGGTTGCATGGACATCGTCGGCCTCACCGTGGGGTTTGACAACTGTTTCGGCTCGCTGAAAGCTCAGGTCCGAAGCGGCCCCTTTACCTTTGCCAACCTGGAAACGGACGATTGCGAAGGCCGGATCAAAATGTATGTGGGAGAAGGCAGCTTTACCGACGACCCGGTGGATACCGTCGGATCGCCCGCGGTCTGCCGGATTCACGATTTGCAAACACTGCTGGATTATATGTGTAAAAACGGCTTCCACCACCATGTGGCGATGAACCGAGGGAACAGCGCCGGTATCCTGAAGGAAGTGTTTGAGACGTATTTCGGATGGGATGTGTACCATCACGGGAAAACGGCAAGGATCTGAACCGAGGTCAGTGCGCAAAGGGGCGACAAGCAAAAGACACCTTCCCTGAGAGTGTGTCATTGATCAGGGAAAAGCGCTTGCCTATACCGCTTCAGACGCGCTATCCCTTCAGGTACTGCATCACGTTGTCGCGCGTCACCCTGATGCAGCCTGTATCGATAAAGGTCGGAATGCTGGTGAACCGGTCAAAGTCGACCAGCCGCGAGATCGCCAGGTTGCCGTGGTTGCATTCATACAGCAGGCAGCCGCCGTAATATGTAAACAGCGATCTTTTTTGCCCGAGCAGCATGTCGATGGATTTGTCCAGCAGCAGGTCGATGTGCTTTGATGTGATATCGATGGAAACCACCTTGACGACCCGGTTCAGGTTCGCCTTTTTCAGGGCTTTGCACGCGCCGATGGCGCTTCTGGAATCGAAGCCCGCAATGCCGGCCAGGTCGGGATGAGCCGCCAGCGTCTGCGCGGTCAGCGATTCCGCGAGCGTGGCGCTGCACATGTCATTGAACCTGTCCACAATGACGATGTCCCGGTGCCCCTCCATCACGTCGCAAAAGGCATTGTAGGCGATCTGCATGTTGTAGGAATGCGATATGTCCAGCACGGCGACTTTTCCGCGGTACGAAACGAGCTCGGCCAGCGTGCGCGCCATTTCCTCGCCGATCTTTTGCCAGTTGGACGATACGGTGGCAATCCGCTTGCTGCCGGGGGCGTCGGTATCGACCGTGATTGTCGGGATGCCGGAGTCCACCGCCTCGTTGATATAGGGGATGAAGCTGTCGTCATGGGCGCAGACCATCAGGCCGGACGGCCGCCGGGAGATGACGTTGCGCAAAAGGTTGGCGGCCATTTCCCGGTCATATTCGTCAGGCGCTTCCAGAACCGCGTGCACGTTGTATTTTTGCGAAAAATAGGAAAGCCCGCACATATCTTGCTCGATGATGATGGGGTCATTCTTAAACGCCGCGACATACACGTATTCTTCCTGATCCAACCGGGTTTTGACGCTTGCGTCCTTGCGGTACTGACTTGGGCTGACGCCGCTGTGCTCTTTGAACGTCCTGGAAAAATAGCACCGGTCCCCGTACCCGACCATCTCCGTGATCTTTTCCATGGAAAACTGCGTATACCGGAGGTATTGCTTGGCTTTTTCCACGCGGATGTTCGTCAGGTGCTTGATGAAGTTGATCCCCGTCTCGCTGTAAAAAAGGCTGCTGAGGTAGTTCGGGTTCACGTTGTACAGCTCCGCGTAGTCGCTCAGGTTCAGCGGCGAGAAGTAATTGATCTCCATGTCGTTTTTGATGCAGCGGACGATTTCCTTGCCGGACTGCGCATTCACCGCCGATCCATGCGTTCCCTGGGGATGCCCGGAAATGGCCGCGTCTTTTCGCGGTTGAGACGCCATGGGATCCCTCCTTTTCATGAGCTGACGTGAGCGGCTTACCAGGGTACGACGTTGTGCCGGACTGAAACCGGGTTCTCCGCCAGCGCACGGTCGATCTGTCCGAGCGTTTCGTCTGTCAATTTGACGCCGGACGCTTTGACGTTCATCTCAAGCTGCGCCGTGTTGCTCGCGCCGACCAGCGCGCTGGAAACAACCGGCTTGCGCAGCACCCACGAAAGGGCCATTTCCGCCAGCGGCATGCCGTGCTCCGCGGCGATGGCCTTGAGTTTTTCCACGCATGCCAGGATCGGCTCCGTCACGCAATCCCGTATGCTCACTTCACCGCCGGCGCGCGGATTCACAAGCCTGCTGCCCGCCGGGGCCTGCGCATGGGCCGCGTACTTGCCGGTCAGCACGCCCTGGGCAAGGGGCGAATACACCACCTGCCCGATGCCGGCCCGCTCGGACAGCGGGATCGTCTCGCTTTCAATGTACCGATCCAGGAGGCTGTACGAGGGCTGGTTGGCGATGATTGGATACAAACCGCGCCTTTCCACCGCGCAAAGCCCGTAGGCGATCTGGGCGGCCGTCCAGTTGCTCACGCCGTAATAGCGGATCATGCCCCTGCGCACCATGTCGTCCAGCGCGCGCAGGGTTTCCTCCACAGGGGTTTCCGCGTCGTACCAGTGGCAGTAATACAGATCGATATAGTCCGTGCGCAGCCGTTTCAGGCTCTCTTCCACCTGGGTGAACAGATGCTTTCGCGATAAACCCCGTTCATTCGGCCCGCCGCCCGTCGGCCAATAGACCTTCGTCGCGACGACCCAGGATGAACGGGGATATTTGGCCAGGCTTTTCCCGAGGATCGTTTCCGCGTTCCCGGCGTGGTACGCGTTCGCCGTGTCGAAAAAGTTGACGCCCAGCTCGTACGCCCTGTCGATGATCCGCTCCGGCTGCGCCATATCGGCTGCGTCATGAAACGAAATCCAGCTTCCGAGGGATATCTCGCTGACCTTCAGGCCTGAGCGTCCAAGATGCCGGTACAGCATGTGTGTCCCGCCTTTACTCACAAATCACGGTGGGGTTTTTGTCCATGCCCAGGGTGCGGAGGGGTGCCGCGCCGCCTTCAAAGCCAACCGTCTCGCCGCCCCATTCGCCGCCCATCCCGCCGGGCGGCTGCGCATACGTATTGTCCGCCATGGCGGGCAGTGACGCCGTCCCCGCCTTGGCGACGATCTGTAACAGATGGAAGCGGGAACAATCCAGAATGTTGTTTCGGATGACGAAGTTCGTGGACGGGTTCGGATGCCGCCATGACTTGATGTGCGCGGCCTGGGATTTGTCCGGCCGCTGATGCCCCCAACCGAAGCCCGCGAAGCGCAGCAGGTTGCCTTCATAGGTAATGTTCGACATCATGCTGCCGGAATTCCTTTGAAAGTACTCGATGGAGTATGTGCAGTACTCGATCAGGTTGTTCCGAAACACCGTGTTGTTGACGGTTGTTTCCGCTTCGCCCTGGTGTGTGATGCCCGCGTCGTACACCTGGTATACATAACAGCCGTCGATCACAAAATTTTCGCAGCCCTCCCAGTTCTCAATGGCGTTGCCGTAGCGCGTGACGCCGTACTGGAGCGATCCGCCGATCCAGCCAAGCTCGCAGTGCCGCACGGTGACGTTTTTCATGCGTGTGCCGCCGATGCCGTGCGCGCCGCCGTATTGGAGGCACAGGTTTTCAAAGACCGCGTCCGTGAGGCCGGCCGCCGGGATGATGTGCCGCCGCTCGCCCATTTCGATGCTGGAAAAGAGCGTCCCGGGATTGCCCGGCGCGTAGCGCAGATACACCTTGTGATCCTGACTATCATGGAAAAAGTCGAAATCCTCCGCCACGGCGTCCATTTCCAGGCGCTTGACGCCAACCGCCGCGCCGTGGTCAAATACGACGATGCCAACGTCCAGCGGCAGCGCGGTTTCACAAACCCAAAGCCCGGGCCGGGCTTCATTCCATTTGGCCGACGCCATGTTCATGGCGGAGCCGTAGATGCACGGTTTGTCGCCCGCGCCATATGCGCCGTAGGAGACGCCGTCCGCGGGGAGGAGCTGGCCCCGGAACACGCGGCCCCGCTCAAAGAGAACGGCGTCCCCGGCGCGGAAAGGGGCCGCGCCGACCTTTTGGAGCGTGGCCCAGGCGCATTCCGGCGATTTGCCGTCGTTTTCGTCGCTGCCCTGTGCGGAAACATAGTATATCCGCCCCTTCGCCGTGGACGCGACCGTATCGGGCGCGCCGCGGATCGCCTCCCGCATCCGGTCGGCCATTGGATCAAATCGGCTATGCATCCCGCGCAGCCTCCCTTCTATGTACAGGCAATTACGGCTCTTTGCAACCTGCCGCCTTCACGGTCTTCAGCACCAGCACGGCGTCCTCCCAACCACCCGGCGGCGTGAACGCCTGGACTTTTGCCGCCCGGAACGGTTCCGCGGGCAGCATGTCGCCTGTTTCGGGGCTGAACCAGGACGCGGCGACGGTTTCCCCGTCCAGCGCGTCCAGCCGGACAAAGACCTCGGCCCGCTCAGGGAAATAGATGAGGCATTCGGTCCGGTCCTCGGACAGCACCGCCGCCTTGCGCCGCTCCCCGTCGCATTCGCCCCGGACGATCACGCGCTGGTCGGGCGTCAGCTTCCACCATTCCCCCACTTGCATGAACTTTGCGGCGATTTCCATGTGCCGCGCGCCCGGCGAATTCAAATGATCGACGCTTTTGCACTGCTGCCAGTTGAGGCAATGGCCGTAGGTGAACCCGGCCGCGCCCGCGAAGAAGG
>JAVBOQ010000083.1:0-3319 GCA_031550455.1 Eubacteriales bacterium | reverse complement strand
AATCTTAACGCATCCAAAGCGGCGAGAGATTTTTTCATCCGGCTAGGAGCCGGAACGAGGCGTAGCAGCGCTACGCCGAGTGGAGAGCGACAACGCCGTATGGAAAAAGATCCGCCGCGACGATGCGGTAAGGTTTGGAATCGGTATTACAGGCCGCGCCGCACCACCGCCGCGCCGAGCGCCGGCAGCGGCAGCGAGACCGGCGCTGGACAGCCCGCGATCAGGTCGAATCCGCCGTCCGCGATCGCAACCGTCCTCGGTTCGCCGCGCCAGTTCAGATAGAAATCAAACCGAGCGCTTTCCGTTTCGCGCGAATAGAACGTGACATCCTCCGGCAGGTCAACCGGCGCAAGGCCGGCTTCGTTCCAGACCGCGCGGTAGACCGTTTCCATGCCGCCGTCCGAAAGCCTGGCCGCGACATACCAGGCGGATCCCTCGCCGTACGCGTTGCGCGTCACCGCGGGCGTTCCGGCGATATAGTCCGACTGATAGCTGCCAATCGTCTGACAGCCAAGCGGCCTGATGACCTCGCAAAAGTCGCGCGCCTCGGCCTCGCCGGACAAAGGCGCCTCAAAGCGCACCGCGTTCCGGTCGGACGGATACAGCGCGTCAATCTCCTCGGTATACAGCCCGAACAGAGCGGTCAGCCCGTCCCCGGGGAACCCGCCGAGGAAGCATAGCGTGCTCTCGTTGACATATCCGGTCAGATAGGTCGCGACGAGCCTTCCGCCCGCCTGAACAAACGCCCGGAGCTTCTCCGCGACGCCCGGCTTTAGCATGTACAGCATCGGCGCGACGACGACCCGGTACGGGGACAGATCCGCGAGCGGCGACACGACGTCCATCGCGATGCCGCGCCGGTGAAAAATTTCGTACTGCGCGATGCATGTTTCGACATAGTTCCGGCGGTCGGCCGACAGCCCTTTCATGTCGTCGATCGCCCAGCGGTTGTCCCAATCGTAGAGCAGCGCGGCCTTCGCGCGCGGCACACTGCCCGCGACCTCGGACAACCGCCCAAGCAGCGCGCCGACCTCCGCGACCTCGCGGAACACGCGCGTGTCGTTCCGGCCGAGATGGTCGACGACCGCGCCGTGGTGCTGCTCGAACGACCCGCGGCTCTTGCGCCACTGGAAGTACTGCACCGTATCCGACCCGCACCCGATCGCCTGCAGGCACTGCAGCCGGTGGATCCCGGGCCGCTTCAGCTTGTTGACCGGGCTCCAGTTGACATGGCTCGGCGTGCTCTCCATCAGCATGAACGGCCTGTCCGGCTTCATGGACCGCATCATCGCGTGGGAGAACGCGGTCGTCGCGGCGACCGCGCCTTGCGTTTCCGCGTCCGTGCCCCAGAACGGATAGCTGTCCCAACTGATCACGTCGATGTTCGGCGCCATTTTGTGGTAGTCGATCCCCGGGTACAGGTGCATGAAATTCGTCGTCACCGGAACGCCGGGCGTCAGGTCCCGGAGCAGATCGACCTCAAAGCGCAGATAGTCGTTGAGGTTCCACGTGCAGAACCGCTTCCAGTCCAAAAGCAGGCCGAGCGTGGAGCGCTCGCCGTTCGGCCACGGCGGCTCGATTTGGGTAAAATCGGTGTACCGATGGCTCCAGAACGTCGTCCACCAGGCGTGGTTCAGCGCGTCGATGTCGTCATGATAGCGTTCGCGCAAAAACTCGGTGAACCGCGCGCGGCACCGGTCACACCAGCATTCGCCGCCGAACTCGTTGGATATGTGCCACAGCATGACGCCGGGATGCCCGCCGAGCGCCTCCGCCAGCTTGCAGACGACCGCCGCGACCCGCTCGCGGTACGCGGGCGACGACGGGCAGTGGTTGTGCCGTTGCCCGTAGTGGTTGCGCCGCTCGTTCGGCTGAACGCGCATCGCCTCCGGATACTTTTCGGCAAGCCAGGCGGGCATCGCGCCGGACGGCGTCGCCAGCACCGTATGGATGCCGTTCTGATACAGCCGGTTCACAATTTCGACCAGCCATTGAAGGTTGTATGCGCCTTCGTGCGGCTCGAGCACAGACCAGGAGAAAATGCCAACCGACGCGGAGTTCATGCCGGCCTCCCGCATCAGCCGGATGTCCTCGGCCAGAATGTCCGGCCTGTCCAGCCACTGCTCCGGATTGTAGTCGCCGCCGTGCACAAGCCCGATTTGTGGAAACAATGGTTTCATGGCAATATCTCCTATCCTGTGTGAAAATTCTGTGAAATAACGAAAATCCCGCCGAAACGCCGCCGCGCCGCTTTACAACGCGCCGCCCGGAATATACAATGGGGCAAAACGAAAAATTCATCCCATATTTCTGGAATTGACCGCGCGCCGGCGTCCGTCCTGGCGGTTGCCGCGCGGAAAGGGAACGTCATGGTGATAGCCAGCCGCGTTTTGATCCGGAAAATCGTGTCCCTGGGCATCGCGATTCTGCTCGCGGTTGCCGCGCCTGTCTTCGCGGCCGCGGACGGCGCAGGCAACGCCCGCGAGGACCTGATCGACAGCATCCTCGCGCTGGCGGAGGCGAAATTTAAGGAAGCGGACGGCGAGGCGCAGCGCGCCCACTTCAGCGGCGACATCTACGTTTGCAAAAGCTTCACCGGGCATCTGTTCAACCGGAACCGCGACGGCTTTTGCCTGGCCGCCTATCCGGATGTACGGCTGGCAATGCCCGAGAACCTGCCCAAGGATGCCTGCGTCCCATACGCGTACGGCGTGGCATGGAAAGACATCCCCGCCATGCAGGGCAATCCCTTCTTCACGGCCGCTTCCTTCCGGTACGACAAAACCCTGTCCGCGGAGGAAAATATCCAGAACGCCCGCGTCTTCCTCGCGCAGGCCAAGCGCGGCGATTTTTTGCAGATGGCGGCGCGTTACCATTATGGAACCGGTCCGCACAGCATGATCATCACCCGCGATTACGACGAAGCGGCCGATTCATTCCGCTGGACGGACAGCAACATGCTGGGCTACGAAAAAGACGGAATCCGGTACGGCTACGTACAGTACGACGCCGAAGAGGACATTGGTTTTTTCGTGGACGCCATCTGCCAGGAAAAGTTTGGCGCGACCCTGTACCGCCTGCGGTATGATATTCGCTACGCGGAGGATCTTCCATAGCAAAAGCAGGATACCAAATTCGACCTGAAGTGTCAATGTTCCGCTTTTTTCCCAGGGCAAATGCATGAACTGAGGTTCATGCGTTTTTCAGAGGCGCGAGGAGGATTCGGCCTGAAACGCTGCGGCGTTTCCGGGCGGCCTCAGGCGAAAAGTCCAGATTCCTCCGGCTGCGCCTGCGGAATCTGCGCATTTTCGGCGCGCAT
>JAVBOQ010000324.1:0-9422 GCA_031550455.1 Eubacteriales bacterium | reverse complement strand
ATGCGCGCCGAAAATGCGCAGATTCCGTAGGCGTAGCCGGAGGAATCTGGACTTTTCGCCTGAGGCCGCCCGGAAACGCCGCAGCGTTTCAGGCCGAACCCTCCTCGTTCCTCCTCCAAACGCATGAACCTCAGTTCATGCGTTTGCCGGGCAACCGGCGCAAGCCCGCCGATGATCGGCCTTGCGTCGCACGCTAAGTCATTTGCATAAATTTTCATTTTCTCCTTGACAAACGCATAATCATGCGTTATACTGCACCCATTCCAAACTACGAGCCGCAAGGAGGATATGAAAATGAAAAAGTTTTTTGCGATGGCGATCGCGCTGACGATGATGGTGAGCCTTTGCGCGTCCGCAATGGCGGAGACGCTGACGATGGGCACGAACGCGGGCTTCGCGCCGTTCGAGTACATCGGCGACGACGGAAAACCGACCGGCTTTGACATCGAGCTCGCGCAGTATATCGCGGCCGAGCTCGGCATGGAGCTAAAGATCGAGGACATCTACTTTGACGGCCTGCTGGCCGCGCTCGACGTCGGCACCGTCGACTTTGTCATCGCCGCGATGACGATCACCGAAGAGCGCAAGGGCAACGCGCTGTTCTCGACGCCGTACTTCAACGCCACGCAGTCCGTCATCGTCAAGAAGGGCTACGAAGGCATCAAGGCGGTGGAGGACATCGCCGACAAGAAGGTCGCCGCGCAGGACGGCACGACCGGCTTCATGATGGCCACCGACTCGCTCGGCTGCGACCCGAACAACGTCGCCGCGTTCAAGGCGTCTGCCGACACCGTGCTCGAACTGCTCGCTGACCGCGTCGACTGCATCATCATCGACAACGCGGTCGCCGAAAACTTCGTCAAGAACTATGAAGGCATCGAGATCGTGCAGGGGCTCGAATTGCCCGTCGAGGAATACGGCATGGCGATCAAGCTCGGCAACGACGCGCTGCTGGAAAAGATCAACGGCGCGCTGCAAAAGGCGAAGGACGACGGCACGTACGACGCGCTGATCGCAAAGTACTTCGCGGCCGCGGAGTAACGGAAGGGACGCCAGGAGGCTCCGCCTCCCGGACCTCCGCCAAAGGGATATCATCCCTATGGAACCCCTTCTTTGCCTGACGGCAAGGGAGGGATTTCCATATATTCCCGCCGTGAGGCGAAGCAGGCTTTTCTTTGCTTCTTTCTTTTCCCCCGAAAAGAAAGAAGACGTTCCCCTCCTTCCGCTTCCCCGCCCGCGCGCAATCTTGACAAACTTCCGTGCGCTGTGTATGATAAATGCCATTCATTACACGTCGGGAGGGCATGGCATGTCGCAAAACGCCGCGGTCAACCGCGAGAACCTTCCCGTCATGATTGACATCCAGGGCGTGCGCAAGGTGTTCACGGCGCAGGGCGGCGACGTCGTCGCGCTGGACCGGATTGACCTTGCGATCCGCAAGGGCGACATATACGGCATCATCGGCATGAGCGGCGCGGGCAAGTCCACGCTGATCCGGTGCATCAACCGGCTCGAAGCGCCGAGCGAAGGCCGCATCCTCATCGAAGGCACGAACATTCTGGCCGTGGGCGCGCGCGAACTGCTGTCGATGCGCCGGTCGGTCGGCATGATTTTCCAGTCGTTCAACCTGTTGATGCAGCGCACCGTCGAGCGAAACGTCCTGTTCCCGCTGGAGATCGCGGGCGTGCCGCGCGACGAGGCGAAAAAGCGCGCGCGGGAACTGCTGGAACTGGTCGGGCTCGAGGACAAGACCCGCGCCTACCCGGCGCAGCTCTCCGGCGGGCAGAAGCAGCGCGTCGCGATCGCGCGGGCGCTGGCGACCAACCCGGGCGTGCTGCTCTGCGACGAGGCGACCAGCGCGCTCGACCCGATGACGACGCAGTCGATCCTGGGGCTTCTGCAAGACATCAACAGGCGGCTCGGCATCACGATCGTCGTCATCACGCACGAGATGCAGGTCATCAAGCAGATCTGCACGCAGGTCGCGATCATCGACGGCGGCCGCATCGCCGAGCAGGGCGACGTGACCGAGCTGTTCACCAACCCGCGCACGGCGGCCGCGCGCAAGCTGTTCCGTCTGCCCGCGGAGCGCGCCGCGCTGACCGACGGCCGGTGCGTGCGCATCGTGTTCGACGGGTCGACGTACGACGAGCCGGTGATCTCCAACATGGCGCTTCGGGCGGGCGTCGCGGTCTCGATCCTGAGCGCCGAGATCCGCACACTAAAAGGGCAGAGCTTTGGCCAATTGGTCGTCCGCCTGCCCGGCGACGAGGCTTCCGCGCAAACCGCGCTTGCCTATCTGCGCGAGCAGCATCTGACCGTAGAGGAGGTGGATCCAAGTGACGAGTGGTCTGTTGGCAGAGATTGGAAAGGGGATCATTGAGACCCTGTACATGACATTGCTCTCGACCGGCGTCGCGTATATGATCGGGCTTCCGCTCGGCGTGCTGCTGTCGATCACCCGAAAGGGCGGGATCAGGCCGATGCCCTGGCTCAACACGGGGCTGGGCGCGGCGGTCAACGTTCTGCGCTCGGTGCCGTTCCTGATCCTGATGATCTTCCTGATCCCGACGACCCGCGCCATCATGGGCAAGGCCTACGGCTCCATGGCGACGGTCGTGCCGCTGACGATCGCCTCCTTCCCGTTTGTCGGGCGGATGGTTGAAGCCGCGCTCAGCGAGGTGGACGGCGGTGTCGTCGAGGCGGCCCATTCGATGGGCGCGGGCACGTTCTCGATCATCCGCAAGGTGCTGATCCCGGAGGCGATGCCCTCTTTGATCAGCGGCGCGGCGATCACGACGACCAGCGTCCTGGGTTACTCCGCGATGGCGGGCGCGATCGGCGGCGGCGGCCTTGGCGCGATCGCGATCAACTACGGATATTACCGGTTCAACACGGAGGTCATGCTGATCTGCATCGTCATCCTGGTGGTGCTGGTGCAGGGCATCCAACTGATCGGCACCAAATCATCCATTATAAGCGACCACAGAATCCGCTGACCCACTAAACATTAGGAGGATTCCCATGAAAAAGGCGTTTTCAATCCTGCTGGCCATCCTTGTCCTGACATCCGCCGCCTCCGCCTTCGCCGCGAACGAGAAGGTTTCCATCGGCGCGACGCCCGTGCCCCACGTCGAGGTGCTCGAGTTCATCAAGCCGATGATGGCCGAGAAGGGGTTTGACCTGGAGATCATCACGTTCAACGACTATGTGCTGCCGAACACCACCGTCGAGAGCGGCGAGATCGACGCGAACTACTTCCAGCACACGAACTACATGAACACGTTTAACCAGGAGCAGAGCACGCACATCGTCAACGTGATCCCGGTGCACTTTGAGCCGATGGGCTGCTTCAAGGGCAAGACGCAGAGCCTGGACGCGCTCAAGGACGGCGCGACCATCGGCGTGCCGAACGACACCAGCAACGAGGGCCGCGCGCTGCAGCTCCTACAGACCATGGGCCTGATCGAGCTGAACCCGGAAGCGGGCGTCAAGGCGACGAAGCTTGACATCACCAAGAACGAAAAGAACCTGAACATCGTTGAAATCGAGGCCGCGCAGCTTCCGCGCATGCTGCAGGACTTCGACCTCGCCGTCATCAACGGCAACTACGCGCTCGACGCCGGGCTGTCGCTCCTGACCGACGCGGTCGGCGCGGAAGGCTCCGACGCGCTGGTGTACGCCGGGTCGATCAACTGGGTCTGCGTCAAGGAAGGCAACGAGAACGCCCCGTTCATCGCGGCGCTCAGGGAATGCTTGAACGATCAGAAGACGATCGACTTCATGAACGAAAAGTACAAGGGCTCCGTCGTGCTGGCGCTTGACTATGAGGCGGAACCAGCGTCGAGCGGCGTGCCGAACTGATTGACGAAATAAGGGCCGTTGGCCCTGACCGCGCGCCTCTTCCGGAAACGGGAGAGGCGCTTCTTTGTTTTGGCATTTTCTGTTGACACGGCATATACGGCCCGTTACACTGTACACAACAAACGGCGGGGAGGGATTCGATGCGGGAGATGGTAAAAGACCGGATGATCGCGTCCAAAGTGGCCGTCGTCGCGCGCGGGTTGCCGCTGGGCAAAATGGCGTCGCTGTCCGACGCGCTGTTCCGAGGCGGCATGACGCTGATCGAAATCACGTTCGATCAGGCGCACCCGGACACATGGACCGACACGGCGGAGGCGATCCGCCTGATCAACGAACGGTTCGACGGCAAGATGATCGCGGGCGCGGGCACGGTGTTGACGTGCGAACAGGTGCGCATTGCCCACGCCGCCGACGCGCAGTACATTTCCAGCCCCAACATCGATCCGGACGTCATCGCGCTGACCCGGGCACTCGGCATGCTGTCGCTGCCCGGCGCGCTGTCACCGACAGAAATCGTCTCCGCGTATGACCGCGGCGCGGATCTTGTCAAGGTGTTCCCGGCCGGAACCGGCGGTCCGGATTATATCCGCGCGATCCGGCTTCCGCTGGCGCACATCCCGCTGACCGTTGCGGGCGGCGTGTCGCTCGAGAACGCGGCCGCCTTCATCCGCGTCGGCGCGAAAATGGTCGGCGTCGGCGGCAACCTCGTGAACAGGGAGTGGATCGCAGGCGGAGAATTTGACCGGATTACGGCGCTTGCCCACCAATATGTAAAGGCGGTTAAATCCATATGAGCAGGATCGTTTGCTTCGGCGAGATCATGATGCGGCTCAACCCGGAAGGCTACCTCCGGTTCGTGCAGGCGACCCGGTTTGACGCGACCTACGCGGGCGGCGAGGCCAACGTCGCGGTGTCGCTTGCCAACTACGGCCACAGCGCGGCCTATGTCAGCAAGGTGCCGACGCACGAGATCGGCCAGTGCGCCGCCAACGCGCTGCGCCAGTTCGGCGTCGACACGTCGGGCATGCTGCGCGGCGGGCCGCGGCTCGGCATCTATTTCTGCGAAAAAGGCGCGTCGCAGCGCGGCAGCAAGGTCATCTATGACCGCGCGGGTTCGTCGATCGCGCTGGCGAAACGGTCAGAATTCGACTGGGACAAAATCCTTGACGGCGCGGACTGGTTCCATTTCACCGGCATCACGCCCGCGCTCGGCGGCGAGCTGCCGGACATCTGCATGGACGCGCTGCAGGCCGCAAAAAGGAAGCACATCACGGTGTCCTGCGACCTGAACGACCGCGCGAAGCTCTGGTCGCGCGAGGCGGCCGGCAAGGTGATGGCGACGCTGATGCCGCTGGTGGATGTCTGCATCGCCAACGAGGAGGACGCGGCGGACGTGTTCGGCATCCGCGCCGAAAACACCGACATCGAGGGCGGCAAGCTCGACCACCAGGGCTATGTCAGCGTCGCGAAGCAGCTTCAGGCGCGCTTTGGCTTTTCAAAGGTCGCGATCACGCTGCGCGGGTCGATCTCCGCGAACGACAACCGCTGGGCCGGCATGCTGTACGACAGCGACAACGCGTATTTCTCCCGCGAGTACCTCGTGCACATAGTCGACCGCGTCGGCGGCGGCGACAGCTTCGGCGGCGGCCTGATCCACGCGCTGCTCAAGGGGTTTGAGCCGCAGCGGGCGATCGAGTTCGCGGTCGCGGCGTCCTGCTTAAAACACGCGGTCGAGTATGACTTCAACCAGGTGTCGGAAGCGGAAGTGCTCGCGCTGGCGGGTGGAAGCGGGTCGGGGCGGGTGCAGCGGTAGCGGCGGGAGGGAAGGACGCTGGGACTCCGTCCCAGGCCCTGCCAAAGGGGCTAAGCCCCTTTGGAAACCCTGCTTTTTCACCTCACGGCGGGATGGGATTCATAAAAGCATTTTTGTTACATACGCGCGTGGGAGGAGACCGAATGGATACGCAAAGGTTCAGGCGCGCGACCGCGCTGTGGGGCATGGCGGCGGCGATGATCCTGGCGCTTTGCGCGCCCTTCGGGCTGGCAGCGGCCGAAAGCGGCGCGCAAACCTATACCAACCCGGCGTACGGCGTTTCATTTGCGATACCGAAAGGCTGGACGATCTGCGTCACAAAAGACGAACCGGCATGGTTCCAGGCCGAGCTCTATTCGCTCGACAATGCCTTCGCGGTCGTCGTTGAATTTCGGGATTTGTACAAAGAAGCTTTGATAAAGACGCCAAAAGACGCTGAAAACGAGAAGGCATTTCGCGCGCGGGAATGCACGGCGGAATATTTCGCCGAGATAAACGACTTGCGGATATACGAATTTAAGGAGGCCCGCTATAGCGGCGCACCTTTCTTCGAGGCGAATCAGTACGTAACAATAGACACGGAACTTTATTTGACGCGCCATTCGTACAGAATCAAAAACGGCATACAAGTTTGCGTCGGGCGCTATGTGAACGGCCAAGGAACCACGCAGACTACGCCCGATATCAAAACGATCCTCGGCAGCATCGAGTTTTTCAGCCCGGACGGCGCGGAGGTGTATGACACGCAGTTTCAAAAGAAGACGCACATAGAGGAAACCTATGTGCTCGATGTTTTCTTGATAATCGCGTGGGGCAACATCGCTTATCTCGTACTGCCGTTCATCTGGATAGGCTTATGCCTGAAGCGGGCTGTAAACGTATCCCGAATGACCATTTTTGCCATGCTGCTGTTCAATGACGCGGTCATGTTTCTGCTCTCAACGTTCTTGCTGTCGTATATAGAGTATTTCTTGCTCATCAATGTCGTCATCGTTCTCGCGTGCTTTCTCGTGATGTTCAGGAGCTTCGCCGAACGGTTCGTTCCGGAAGAATCGCCCGTATAGCGAACCGAGGCGATGCCGGGGAAAGCGTATCAACCGATTTGCCGGTTCGGCAGGGCTCACGTATGCAGCGCAACCTGCCCAACCGTCTACTTCCACTTTCCCCATTCCCCTACCGCGTTCCCGTTCCCGTCCACATACGTCGCGTGCGTCGTGTACACCGTGCCCATCGCGCGCAGGCGCTCCTCGACGGTCTTTGCCTCGTCCGCCAGTTCCGGGCTCCACCAGACGTTGCGGATGCGGGCGGTGTACAGCTCGCCGCCGCCGTCGAGCGGCACGGCGCGCTTGACCTCCAGCTCATAGTTGACCGGGCTTTTGACGAGCAACGGCACGTTGAGCGCCTTGCCCGGTTCCGTTTCGACGGCCAGCGCTCGCTTTTCCGGGCTGTTTCCGGCATGGTTGCCGCTAAAATCGGCCAGCGGCAGCACGTCTTGGGTGACGAGGTTCGCGGAGAGCACGCCGGTCGCGCGGATGCGGTCGCGGGTCAGCTTGTCCTCGCCGATGCAGGCCATGAAGCAAAACTCACCGTCCCAGCAGTAGGAGACCCAGCAGAACAGTCCGAAATCCGGCGTGCCGTCCTCGCGGTATGTGCCGAACAGGAACAGCGTCTGCGGGCAAAAATGATTGGTGTGCGGCGCGTTGATCTTTTGCATGCGATCTCTCCTTTTCAATGCGTGTCATGTCAGGCAAGCATACAACGCGAACATTTATTTGTCAATAGCCCGCCTTGCACGCAACGCCGCGCAGCGTAGTTTTGTCAATTTTCTGTCAATCGCATTTTTCTTTCCATTCCGAAAATTATTTCGAATATTTTCCTTTGCACATTACTTTTTGCTGATTTTTCCTCTAATTGTTTACAATTTTAGCTTCATGCGCTATAATTTCAAAAAACGGAGTGCCCCTGGAGGTGATGCCAAAATGGATGAACTGGACAAGAAAATCCTTCGCTGCCTCCGGGAAAATGCCCGCATGTCCGCCTCCGCGATTGGCATGCGGGTGAACCTGTCCGTGTCCGCGGTGATCGAGCGGATCAAAAAAATGGAGCGCGAGGGCATCATCCGGCAGTACACGACGCTGATCGACCCCGCGTATGTCGGGCGCGACATCTGCGCGTACATCTCGGTGAGCCTTGAGCATCCCAAGCACAACGAGAACTTCTCGCAAAGCGTGCAGAAAAACAGCCACATCGACGAGTGCCACTATGTAACCGGCGATTTTGACTTTCTGGTCAAGGTCGCGACCGACTCGACGCGCTCGCTGGAGAGCATTCTCGGCGAGATCAAGAGCATTCCCGGCGTGTCGCTGACGCGGACGCTGGTCGTGCTGTCCACGATCAAGCAGGATGTTCCGGGGATCCCGAACACCGCAAGATAAAATAAAGGAGGAACTCAAACCATGGTAATCGGCATTATTAAGGAAATCATGCACGGCGAACGCCGCGTGTCCGCGACGCCGGAAACGGCCGGCAAACTCGTGAAGGACGGCGCGGAAGTCCTGGTACAGCAAGGCGCGGGCGAAGGCGCGTTCTTTCACGACGAGCAGTATATCGCAGGCGGCGCGAAAATCGTCGCCGACCCGGCGGATATCTTCGCCCGGGCCGACGTGATCTTAAAGGTCAAGGAGCCGCAGTTTAACAAGCAGAAGAACCTGCATGAAGTCGATATGATGCGCAAGGGCCAGGTGCTGATCACCTTCATCCACCCGGCTTCGCCCGTCAACCACGAGATGGTCAAAAACATGGCGAAAAAAGGCATCGTCAGCCTGACGCTTGACGGCGTGCCGCGCATTTCCCGCGCGCAGAACATGGACGCGCTGACCTCGATGTCCACCTGCGCGGGCTACAAGGGCATCCTGCTCGCCGCGAACGACTTGCCGAAGTTCATTCCGCAGATCTTCTCCGCGGTCGGCATGATCAAGCCGATCAACGCGCTCATCATCGGCGTCGGCGTCGCGGGCCTTCAGGCGCTCGCCACCGCCAAGCGCTTGGGCGCGGTCGTCCACGCGGCCGATATCCGGCCCGCGGCGGCGGAACAGGCGCAGTCCCTCGGCGCGAAAGTCGTCGACCTCGGCATTCCGGCGGAAGTCGCCGTCGGCGAGGGCGGATACGCGCTGGCGCTGAACCGCGAATGGACCGAAAAGGAACGCAATATACTTGCGGGTATCGTGCCGAACATGGACATCGTGTTCTTAAGCGCCCTCGTGCCGTCGAAGATCGCGCCGGTGCTGATCACCGAAGAAATGGTCAAGTCCATGAAGCCCGGCAGCGCGATCGTCGACATCTCGATCGACCAGGGCGGAAACTGCGCGTGCACCACGCCCGGCGAGACGGAAGTCAAGCACGGCGTCACCGTCATCGGCATCAAGAACATTCCGGGCATGCTGCCCGAGTCGTCCTCCTGGATGTTCGCGCAGAACATCTACAACCTCGTCAAGTACCTGACCAAGGACGGCAAGATCGCCCTCGACCGCGGCGACGACATCGTCAAGGGCATCCTGACGACGATCGACGGCGAGGTCGTACACCAGGGCGCGCGGGAAGCGATGGGGATGTAAGCAGGGCGAGGGGCGGAGACGCGGGGGCGCCGGACGCGGCCCAGGCAAACAGGAAGGGTCCCAGGGGGAAACACACCTGGGGATGGGGGGTTTTGTAACCATGACGCAGGGGCGAGAAAATTAAGGGGTCA
>JAVBOQ010000153.1:0-4475 GCA_031550455.1 Eubacteriales bacterium | reverse complement strand
TGATGGACATCAAAATGCCGTTCCTGACCGGGCTTGACGTCGCGCGGCACATCGACGCGAACAGGCTGCCGATCCGCGTCGTCTTGCTGTCCGGTTATCAGGAGTTTGAGCTGGCCAAGGACGCTGCCAACTTCGGCGTCTACCGTTACCTGCTCAAGCCGACGAAGCTGGAGGACGTGCGCGTGACGTTTCACGCGCTGAAGGAAACTCTCGACGAGCAGCAGAAGAGCGCGCAGGCCTACGAGCGCATGGTCGCGGCGTATCACGATTCGCTGCGCATCCTGCGCTATCAGACGCTGCACGACCTTTTGTACCTTGCGCGCCCGGACGCGCTGCTGCAGCAGATCGCCCAAATGGAGAATCCGCTGTTTTTGCAGCATTTCTGCCTGGTTCACCTCCAGTTTGAGAACCTTGACGCGGTGCTGCTGGATCAATGGCGGCACGAGCGCGACCTGTTCGACACGATGCTGCTCAACATCGCGCGGAGCGCGGGCCCGCACATGCATTGCAGCCTGTACCCGATCGAACCGGAGGGGTTTCTGCTGGCGCTCAACAGCAACCATGTCTTCCGTTTCAAGGAGTTCGAGAACACGTTTCAGGCGGAACTTGAGCAGCTTTTGCAATGCCGGTTCACGCTGCGTGCCGGGAACCCGTTTGAAAACCTCGCGATGCTGCGGGCGGAGTTTCAGCGGCTTTTGCCAAACGCGGCCAACCTGACGGACGACGAATACGAAGGGTTGCTGCTGACCGCGATCGTCGAAGGCGATGCGCCGCGGCTTGCCGCGCTGCTGTCCGCGCTGGATACGCCGGCCGCCTGGCCGGTCGGCCGCGCGCGGCAGGTGCGCGCGCACCTGGCCCGCGAGCTGACGAACATGGGGCTGACGGTCGACGCGGCGGAACTCGAGGAGGCGCCCGCCCTCCGCGTGTGGGTGAACGACTGCGCCGCTCGCTGGCGGGCCTATGCCGCGCAGTCGAACACCGCCGAGCGCCGGTTGATCCTTCGGATCAAGCAGTTCATGCGCGAGCGCCTTTCCGAGGACCTCTCGCTGCGGCGCGTCGCGGACTTTGTGTATTTAAGCCCGGTGTATATCTCGCGGCTGTTCAAGCAGGCGACCGGCGAGAACTTCATTGACGCGCTGCAGCACATGCGCGTCGAAAAGGCGTGCCAGATGCTGCGCAATCCTGCGCTGCGCATCTATGAAATCGCCACCGAAACCGGATACCGCAGCGCGAAGTATTTCATGCGCGTGTTCAAGGAATACATGCGGATGACGCCGACCGAGTACAGGCGGCAGGTGCTGCATCAAGACGTCGCGGAGGACGAGTGATGGGCTCCCGCCTGTTCCGCTCGACGCTGTCGATCGCGCTTTTGTGCATGCTCGTGCCGCTGCTGGCGCTCGGCATCACGTCCGGCGCGCTGACGAACCGCGCCAGCACCGAATCGTTCCACAACGAGCGCACGCAGCAGTTGACGCTGCTTTGCAAGACCTGCGACCTGCTGCTGGACGAGTGCAGCTTCATCTACTACCAGACGCTGCTTGGCGACGAGGCGCAGCGCGCGCTCGGGAACGGGCTGACGCGGCCGATGCCGTACGAGCAGCTTCGATACCTGCAATCGTTCTACCACAGCCTCGACCTGATTGCCTGCTCGCGGCCGAACATGCACAGCATCCTGCTGTATGAGGAAAACCCGCTCGGGCTGACGATCTCGTCGCGGTACGGGCTTGTTAGGATCGCCACAGACCCGGACAAAGGCTGGTACGACGCGTTCGCCGTGAACAGGGACAAGCGGTCGTTCGCCGTCGCGCGGGACATTTACGGCGTGGGCAAAGTGTTGACGTTTTGCATGCCGACGGCGCGCGTGCTTCGGCGCGAAGGCGTGATGGTGTTCAACTACACGCTTGCGGGGCTCGAGGCGCTGCTGCCCGCGGACGGCACGCAGTGGTTCGTGCTTGACGGCGATGGCGCGCCGCTATTCTCAACGCGCGGCGCGGAACCGATGTCGGATGCGCTTGTCGCGGAAATTCTGTCAATGTCGCAGGGCGCGTTTGTATACCCGGAGAGCGCGCCGTCGAAGGTGCTGTACCAGGTGCAGTCGGACGCCTACGGCTGGCGGTTTGTCAATGTCGCGGATCGGGCGATGATCAGCAGGTCGTCGTCCTACGTGATCCGCACGATGGTTTTCGTTACGATCGCGGCGCTGCTGCTCAGCGTGATGATCACGATCTGGCTGACGCGCCTCGCCGTGCGGCAGGAGATGACCAAGCGCCAGCTTCGGCTGCGGGAAGCGGAAATGCTCGCGCTGCAGGCGCAGATCAACCCGCATTTCCTGTACAACACGCTGGAACTGGTCAACTGGCGCGCGATCAAGGCGATGGGCGAGGACAACGGGATATCGAACATCGTCACGACGCTCAGCGACCTTTTGCGGTACGCGCTGGAGCGGCCCGGCGAACCGGTTCCGCTCGAGCGCGAGCTGGAACACGCCCGGCGGTACGCGGAACTGATGGCGCTTAGGCTGGGCGCGATCTTTACGGTTGACTGGCGGGTTGACGGCGCGGCGCGCGGCGTCCCGGTGCCGAAGCTGATCCTGCAGCCGCTGATCGAGAACGCGATTCAGCACGGTGTGCAGCCGAAGGGCGAAAACGGCGTCGTGACCGTCGCCATTTCGCTGTCCACGGACGTGCGCCTGCTCAGAATCACGATTTCCGACAATGGCGCAGGCATGTCGAACGAGACGCTTGACGCGCTGCGCACGCAGCTTGAGACGTTCGACGGCCTGCAATACGCGCACATCGGCCTGTTCAACGTGTACCAACGGATCCGGCTGGCGTTCACGGATATGGCGTCGATGACCATCCAGAGCGCGCTGGACATCGGGACGAGAATCGACATCGAAATACCCGCACAACAACAAAAAGGAGAGGATGCGCATGCAAACGTACCATGAACCGGCGCGGGACATCCCCGTTCAGACCGAGGTCGACGTGCTCGTGGTCGGCGGAGGCCCGGCCGGGTTCGCGGCGGGCCTGTCCGCGGCGCGGCAAGGCGCGAAAACGCTCGTCATCGAGCAGAGCGGCAACATCGGCGGCGTGGCGACGACCGGCCTGATGAGCCACTGGACCGGCAACACGCAGGGCGGCGTCTACGAAGAGATCCTGGACCGCACAAGCGACGACCCGGAGGACGCGCGCGGCCTGCGCAGAACGATCAACCCGGAAAAGCTCAAGACCGCGCTGCTGGACATGCTGGCGGAGGCCGGCTGCGCCTGGCGGCTGTACACGTTCGCGAGCGGCGCGATCGTTAAGGACGGCTGCGTCAAAGGCGTGATCGTCGAGTCCAAGCGCGGCCGCGAGGCGATCCTGGCGAAGGTTGTCATCGACGCCAGCGGCGACGGCGACATCGCCGCCAGGGCCGGGGCCGCGTTCACCGTCGGCCGCGAGAGCGACGGCAAGATGCAGCCGGTGACGATCATGTTCAAGATGGGCGGCGTCGACACGGCGCGCTGCCCGTACCCGGGCGGGTTCGAAGATACCGCGCAGATCCCGGCGGGCGACATTCAGGCGGTCGCGCGGCGCGAGCTGAAGGCCCCGGCGGGCCATGTGCTGATCTACAGAAGCTCGCTGCCCGGCGTCGTGACGCTGAACATGACCAACTGCACGGACATCGACGGGCTGGATCCGGACAGCCTGACGCGCGGCGACAACGTCTGCCGCCACCAGATCCACGAGATCGCCGCGTTCCTGACAAAGTTCGTGCCGGGGTTTGAAAACGCGTACGTGCTGTCCTCGTCGTCGATCATCGGCGTGCGCGAGACGCGGCACATCCGGGGCGTGTACACGCTGACCCGTGAGGACATCCTCGAGGCGAAGGTGTTCGACGACTGGTGCGCGACCCGGCTGCATTTCAATTTCGACGTGCACAACATCACCGGCGCGGGCCTTGACGAGACCGGCATGCAGAAAAAGTTCCCGCAGCGGCGCGGGTATACGATTCCGTACCGGTGCCTTGTCCCGGAAACGCTGGACGGGCTGCTGCTCGCCGGGCGCGACATCTCCGGCACGCACATGGCGCACTCGAACTACCGCGTGATGCCGATCTGCGTCAACATCGGGCAGGCCGCCGGGACCGCGGCCGCGATGTGCGCCGCGCGCGGCGCGCGGCCGCGCGATTTACCGGCCGCCGATCTGCAAAAGGCACTGTGCGCGCAGGGCGTCGAGCCGTAAGGCCAGGACAAAGGAGGGAATGCCATGCAAACCATTTCCCGCAGTGAGAACATCCCGGTCGCGTACGAGGCGGACGTCGTCGTCGTGGGCGGCGGCCCGGCCGGCGTCGGCGCGGCGTTTCAGGCCGCGCGGGCCGGCATGCACGTGCTGCTGCTCGAGCAGAGGAACTGCTTAGGCGGCATCGCGACCGCCGGTTGGCACGGGCACATCTGCTGCTATGACTCTTGGGCGCACCGCAAGGAGCGTGTC
>JAVBOQ010000046.1:0-3825 GCA_031550455.1 Eubacteriales bacterium | reverse complement strand
AGCCGTACTGCTCGGCCATTGCGCCCATGATCTCGACGACTTCGCGGGCGCTTGATCCGCGCTGGAGGCCGATCTGTTCAAGGTTCGCGATGTAGAGCAGGCCGGCGCTGTTGTACACTTCCTCGCGGCCGCTCCAGGTGAACTCGCTGATCATGACCTGCTTGTCGTTCATGAAAGGATAGCCGATGTGGAAGTACGTGTTCGTCTTGGCGGCCTGTGGGATCTCGCCGACCTTCTTCGGTTCGGCGGTCGGGCGGGTGCCGTAGACGAGGTCAACGTAGATGTCCATCATCGTTCCCTCGGGATACTCGGCGCCGGGAACGATCTGGATGCGGTGGTCGTACCATCCGTCGCACGTGTGCGCGACCATAACGGATCCGTCCTCCGTCGCGCCTTTGCCCGCCGCGACCGTTGTGCAGGCCAGGGCAGAAGACGTGGACATCACGAGGATCAGAACAAAAAGAAGGGCGCTAAAAATCTTGCCGTGTCTCATTTACCATTTCCTCCTCAGTAGTTTTGTCAAAAACAGCATGAAAAATTGGAAGGAACCTATAATTTCGGGTCCAAATCCCTCCTTTTGCGCGTATTGGGCTTTTTCCATGGGTATGTAACGTCATACTAACACTTCGCCGTTTGGAAGTCAATAACGGCCGGCCGGCGCGCGCCGGTCGCCTCGATGTCGGATCCTGCTGAAAGTATTCGCGAGGAAAAGTGACGGAAAAGCGGCGAAAACGAGGACTTTTCTTCAAAAACAAGGCAAATTGTCAGCGCTTGCGTTCGTGCCTTTTGCGTTTTTCATTGGAAAAAGACGTCTCAGGTGCTGAAAACACCGCAAATCTTTCAGGAAATTGGCAAAACATTTGATAAATTTTGGACACGGCATCAACCGGCCATGAAGCGAAAGAACGCCTCCGCCGCCTGCGACAGCGCGCGACGCGCGTGGCGCACCAAATACAGCCGCCGCACCATGCGCCCGCCGTCGATCCGGAACGCGCGCAGCCTGCCCTGCCGGATGTCTTCTGCGCAACTGAGCCGGGACAGAACCGACACGCCGAGGCCCTGCGCGACCGCGCTTCGGATCGCGTCCGGGTTGTCCATCTGCGCCGCCACGCGGAGCGCGCCCGGGGCGACGCCCTTTTGCGCAAGCAGGGCCTCGACCTCCCGGCGCGTGCCGGAACCCGGTTCGCGAACGATGAACGGCGCCTTCAGCAGGTCTTCCGCGCGGAATCCGTCCTCCGGCAGGCTGTCGTACGGCGCGCCGGGCGGCGTGATGACCACCAGCTCGTCGTCCATGAACGGCTGAAACAGAAGCTGCGGGCTTTGAAGCACCGTGCCCGTCAGGCCGATTTCCGCCCTGCCGGACAGGATTTCCGGCACGACACCCGCGCTGTCGCAGCCCGTGAGCGTGAACGTGACCGCCGGATGCTCCGCGCGGAACGCGGCGGTCGCGCGCGGCAGCACATGCTGGTACGGCACCGTGGACGCGGCGACCGCCACCGCGCCGGACAGCGCGCCGTTCTTCGCCTCCGCGCAGGCCGCGACGGCGCGGTCGCGCAGGGACAGCATCTCCTGCGCGTACCCAAACAGCAGGGCGCCTTTTTCCGTGGGCCGCGCCTCGCGCGCCGCGCGGTCGATCAGCCGCGCGCCAAGCTCCTCTTCCAGCGCTTTGATGTGCGCGCTGACCGTCGGCTGCGTCAGGTACAGCCGCTCCGCCGCCCGCGAAAAGCTGCCGAGCCGGACTACCTGCGCGAACGCCTCGAGTTGCTTGAGATCCATACGCCCTCCGCCTGCTTGTGTTTCCTTTGCCGGTTCGCTATACTATACAACGTTCCGGTACGAAACGCAAAGGGTTGGAGATGCCTGACAAGGTACCCCGGGCCCGCAAGAAGGGATTGTCAAGGGCCGATGGCCCTTGACCAGGGTCACAGATGGAGTCCCAGCGTTCCCTCCGCCCACATTCCCCTCGGAAAGGAGGCGCACCCATGAAGATTCGGATGACACAGATGACCAAGAGCGCGGGTTGAGCCGCCAAGTTGGGACCGGGCGTCCTGAAAGAAATTGTCGGCAAGCTGCCGAAGTTTTCAGACGATAAGCTGCTCGTCGGCTTTGACACGAGCGATGACGCGTGCGTCTACAGGCTGCGCGACGATTTGGTGATCGTTCAAACGGTTGATTTTTTCCCGCCGATGGTTGACGACCCGTTCACGTTTGGCCAGATCGCCGCCGCGAACGCGCTGTCGGACATTTACGCGATGGGCGCGGAGCCGACGCTGGCGCTGAACCTGTTATGCTTCCCGGCCTGCCTCGACGCGTCCGTCATGGAGGCGATCCTCGCGGGCGGCGCGGACAAAGTCAAAGAAGCCGGCGCGATCATCGCGGGCGGGCATTCGATCCGCGACGAGGAGCCGAAGTACGGCCTGTGCGTCAGCGGGTTCGCGCACCCGGACGCGATCTGGTCAAACGCGGCCGCGCGCGAAGGCGACGCGCTGATCCTGACCAAGCCCCTTGGCAGCGGCGTTAACAACACGGCGCACAAGGCGGAGCTTTTGACCGACGAGCAGTTCGCGCCGACCGTCGCCGCGATGACGGCGCTGAACAAATACGCGCGCGACGCCGCGCGCGGCGCGGACGTACACGCCTGCACCGACATCACCGGGTTCGGCCTGATCGGCCACGCCGCCGAAATGGCGGAGGGCAGCGGGAAAACGGTCGAGTTCTTCGCGGGCGCGCTGCCGCTGCTGCCGCACGCGCTGGAAATGGCCGAGATGGGCATGATTCCCGGCGGCACGTACCAGAACCGGGACTACATCGGCGACCGGGTTTCGATCGGCGCGCGCGTGCCGCTGCCGCTTTGCGATATCCTGTTCGACCCGCAGACCTCCGGCGGCCTTTTGCTGTCGGTGGCGGCGGAAGGCGCAGAGGCGCTGCTCGCAAAAATCAGGGCGGTGTGTCCCGAGGCCGCGATTGTCGGCTGGGTGCTGGCAAGAGATGGCGCGGCGGTGCGTGTGGAGGGGTAGGGGTGAAAAGAAAGAACACATCATGCAAGGCAATGCCTTGCACCACAGAGCATGAAAACGCCGAGCGAAAGCGAGGCGTTTTCTGTTAGAATGAGATAGCACGGCAAAGATCGAGCCTTTTTGAAGACACGAGCGTGACAAAGAAACTGATATTCGCTCCGCCGTTGAACCACAGATTGTCCATCCCTATGGGAGAAAGGACGTACAGCAAAATGAGCCGCAAAGGCGGAGCGGCCGTGACTTTCGCTGAAAGATGGTATCGCTATTGCTCCGCTTGAGGTCGCTGTGCTTACTACATCACGCCCAGATAATCGATCAAAACCTGGTTAGGGGAACGCAGATTCAGGCTCCACTCGATTTCAGCAATATTTAACCAACTGCCATGGTTGGGTGTGAGGCGTGGCTGGTATGCTAGGGCTACGCCCGTCTGTGAAAAACCACCGGCTTCGCCGGCGGATGGCTATTTGCGCGGCAATCTTCTTTCCTTGTCACGGTGGTTGCCGAATCCCCCATCTCCAACCCCATTATTGTTATTATTCATTATCGAAATTTTCCCGTTAAATTTCCTGTATCAAATGCCCTCAAATAGCCGCAAAAAGAGGTAGTCTGACAAACAAAAAAGCCTTGCTTTCTTGCCGCAAAGGCTTGAAACACAAGGCTTTTTGGATGGCGTGCCCGACACGATTCGAACGTGCGACCTACAGAGTCGGAGTCTGTCACTCTATCCAGCTGAGCTACGGGCACACGCAGCAAACCAAGCCGTTTGAGAACTTTGTCACTCTATCACATTTTGCCTTCCGTGTCAAGA
>JAVBOQ010000313.1:0-11400 GCA_031550455.1 Eubacteriales bacterium | reverse complement strand
CTTTTGATCCAACGCGCCCATACTGCTTTCGATGGTCGCAATGATTATTTCTTGCGTTGCCGGGTCGAGAATCCCCATTTTCGTCAGTTCGTCGTTCCAATTCTTCACGCCTGGCTGTACAGCAAGCTGCATGATGTTCGTAACCTGCTCCGGGGTCAGGAACTCTAGCCCGGTCAGATTTGTCGCGAGCCCGGTCAGGGCGTTTTGTACGTCCGTTATCAACATACTGGTGTCTATTTTTGCGCCAATGCTAAGTCCGGAAAACCATGCCTCAAGCTCATCAATTTTGCCCTGCGTTGTCTCCTTGGCTGCTTTGATATCGCCATCAACCATTGTGTTCATTGCGGTTGTTATGCCGCGCAGTTCTTTTTTTGTGAACTTGTCATCGGAATACGCTAACTCAACTTGCGACCACAATGCATCAACATCCTGCTGCATTTCCAGCTTCACATCTGCGTACAGCGTAAATGCTGCTTTGCCTTTTTCGATACCGTCTTGTATTGTCTGGATATTGGTATCGTCCAGATTGAATTCAAATTCACGTATCGACTGTTGAAAAGCCTCCGCTTCGCGCCGCGCGCTCCCCAGCGCGTACACCAGCCCGCCGACCGCCGCTGTCGTCGCCAGGATCCCGACCGTCCACGGGCTTGTCAGCACCGCGCCGATTTTCGATAACCCGCCGGTCTTCAAAAAGTTCGTAAGCTGCCCGAACCGCTCCATCAGTTTCCCGACGCCGTCCACGGCCCCGCCCAGCACCTTCAGCGCGGGCCCGGCCAGGGCCAGCGCGCCCGCGCCGAACAGCCAGCTCGAGCGCGCCTTTTCATCCATGTTCGCAAAACCGTCGACCAGATCACCGGCAAACTTCATCGCCTTTTCCAGCGCGGGCACCATCGCCTCGCCGAACTGCCGCCCGGTGTTAACGGCCTTGTTGCCGAGCGTCGTGAGCCGTGCGGCCACCGTCGCGTTGCGCTTGTCCGCCTCTTCCTGCAGCGCGATGTTGTCTTTCCACGACTGGTTCGCCAGCGTCACGGCGGCGGCCACATCCTGGCTCGCGCCCGCCGTGCGCATCAGCGTGTCGCGCACGCGCACCTCGGAGTACCCGAGCTTCTCCAGCGTCAGTGCAAGGTTCCCGCCCTCTTTTTCGACCCGGCCCAGCCCTTCGACAAACTTGACCAGCGCGCCCGCCGCGTCCTTTTCCCAAAGCGCCGCGAACTCCTTCGCGCTCATCCCGGCGACGTCCGCGTACCCCTTGATCGCCTTTTCGCCCTTCGCGGCGGCCATGTCGATGTCCAGCATGACCTTCGAAAACGCCGTACCGCCCGCCTCGGCCTCGATGCCGACCTGCTTGAGCGCGGCGGCGAAACCCATCACGCTCGCTTCCGAAAGCCCGATCTGGTCGCCCGCCGCAGCCAGCCGCATGCCAAGGTCGACAATTTCGCCCTCACTCGCCGCGAAGTTGTTGCCCAGCGCGACCACCGTGCTCCCGAGCCGGTCGACGTCCGCGATCGCCATGCCCGTGATCGCCGCGAACCGCGCGAAGCTCGTCGCCGCCTCCGTCGCGCCAAGGTCGGTCGCCTGGCCCATCATCAGCATGACTTCACTGAACGCCGCGATGTCGTCCGCTTTGACGCCCAACTGCCCGGCGGCCTCGCCGACCGCCGCGATCTCCGTCGCCGCGAACGGCATCCGGTTGCTCATTTCGGTAAACTGGTCGGATATCTTTTGGAACTGCTCCTCGGTCGCGTCGGTGGTCTTCCGCACGCCCGCAAACGCGCTCTCGTAGTCGATCGCGCTCTTTAACGCAGCCACGCCCAGCCCGACGATCGGCAGCGTCAGCCGCGTTGTCAGCTTGTCGCCGTACGCGCTGATGCTCTGTCCGGCGCTCTGCCACTTCGCGCCGGTCGCGATCAGCGCGTCGCCCAGGCTCGTGTTCAGTTCGCGCGCGGTCAGGGCTACCTGCGTCCGCACCTGTTCGTACGCGATCTTTGTCCGCTCGATCTGCTTCGTCGTGTTGTCCATCGCGCGCCCGGTCGTGGTCTGGGCGGTCTTGAGGTCGTCGTATTCTTTTTCCAGCCCGTCCGCCGTCCCGCGCAGCGCTTCCGTCCGCTGCCGCAGTTCGTTCATCGCGTCGGCGTCCAGGTCGGCGGCCTTCTCGTGGGCCTTCAGCGCCTTTTCGCTGGCTTCCAGCTCCTTTTTGCTGTTCTTCCACGCGTCCCCGGCACGCTCCACCGATACCGCCAGTTCCTTTTGCTTGTCTGCAAGTGTGCCAAACTTCCCGTTCAGCTCCACCAGCCGGTTGCCGTACCGGGAAAGCATTTCCTGCTGGCTCGCGAGCTTCTGCTTCAGCGCGTCCTGCGTCTTCCCAAGCGCGGATAGCGAGTCGCCGAACTTCCCGGCCTCCGCCATTGAGGCCTTGAACGCCGCGTCCTGCGCCTTCATCTGCCGCTCGATCTGCTTCATGCCCTGCTCAAAGCTGTTCGAATTGAGCGTCAAAGTTACGCTTAACGCGCCGATGTCCTCCGCCATGCCCGTCACCTCGCTCCGCCCGTTATTTCGTCGGCCACACCTGGTCGATAAAGTGTCTGCCCTGGTCGTCCGTTTTCAGCGCGGCCCGACCGCCGCGCGCCTTGTGCGCCGCCACGCGAAAATAAAAAAACACGTCCATCTCGTCGATGTCGCGCATCGTCCATCCCTGTTTCATCAGGCTGTCGTACAATTCTAGAAAAAAAGCCGCCGGCGCATCGTCGTCTGTTACTTCGCGTCCGGCGTTTCCGGTTTTGGGAAGGCGAGCACCTCGCTCGACAGCGCGACGATGATGCTGTTCATCATCACCGGCAGTTCCAAAAAGCTGCCCGAATACCCGCTCCAAAACTGTTCCGCCGTGAACCGCCCATCAAAGGCTTCCACGAGCCAGTCCACCGCTTTCCCGATCGTCTCGTCGTTTGGCACGCCGTTCGTTTTCTTGGCTTCCTTGCCGTACTTCTCCCACGCTTCCAGCGCCAGCCGGCAGTCGCGCGCCATCACGCGCTTTTGAAATGTCTGCTCCTGCCCGTTGATGTCCAGCGCAATTTTCAGCAGCATATACAAGCCTCCTCGTCAGTTTTTCATTCAAAAGGCCGCCGTGTCCACGGCGGCCCATGTCCGGCCCTGTTCCTTTACGGCGTCGGCGTCGTGACCTTTTCGTAAACCGTTTCGAGAAAGGTCGTGACGACGCTCGGGTTCACGCCTTCGTCGTCCTCGTCCAGTGTGGCTTCCCACTCGCCGTCCTTGGCGCGGGCGGCCGCCGTCAGCGTGACCGGGCGCGTGGTAAACGTGACGCTGCCCGCTTCCAGCGTGTGCGCCTTCTCTTCCGGCAGCGCGGCCTTGACCTTGTACAGCCACTGGTTGCGGAATTTGCTGTTGCTCTTGAGCGCGCGGAAACCCAGCGCGAAATACCCGCCCTGGGAATCCTTGTTTTTGAACATGACACCGTTCGCGTCGACGGTGGTACCGAACCAGTCCGCCTGCACCTCGGTCGGGATCGCGGCCAGCTCCATCGAGATCTGGATGTCGCCCAGCGCCGCGTAGGAATCGTACTCGCCGTCGTCGGCGTTCTGCTTGACGATTTCGGCGTTCGGCGAAATCGACACGTCGATCGCGCCGCGCACCTGCTTGACGTCGCCGTACGTGAAACCGTCCGCCGTCTCGGTCAGCATCGCGTAACAAACGTCGCGCAGACCGATTGTGGATTTGCCCGCATAAGTAGCCGTAGGCATGTGTTAACCCTCCCCGTATTCTGTAATCAACCTGAGCCGCAGCAGCGTCCGGAACGTCCTGCTGACCGGCTCGTACTCCCGGTATGTGTTTCGCCTGACAAACCCGGCGGCGGCCAGCAGGTCAACCGCCCGCCGCACCGCCGCGTCCTGATTGTTTTTGCTGATAAAATCCACCTGGACATAGTGGCCGGTCAGCGTTTCTGCGTCGTCCGTGCGCAGCTCCGGTGTCTCCATGACCTCCGTCACCACCGCGTAGAAATCGGCGCGCGCGTCGCCGTAAAAATCCGTCACCGCAATACCAAGGGGTGCGAGCGCGTCGCGGATCGCCCTGTACACGCTCACAGGGCACCTCCAAGTCCAAACACTTCCCGAACTCCGTCTCGAATGATCCGGTATGCCTCGGCCTTTTGGCTCTCGTACGCGGGCCATATGAACGGGTGCGGTGGCGTCACGGTGCCGTCACGGTTGATGTGGCCGTGTTCCAGCGGGATTGCGCCGTTTGCAGACTGAGGAACGCCGATTTTGATGTACGCATATCCATCGGACCCGTGCCATTTGCCTCTGTGCTTGACCCTGGTAACCATTATCGCATTTTTTATGTTTCCGGTTCGGACACGGACAAGTCGACGGGCTTCGTCTGCAACGGGTTGCGCGGCAGCTACCAAAATCTTTTGCGCCCTGCCGATATACTCAGGCCCCGCCATCTCTTTCATTCGGCTGGCCAGTTCATCCCACCCGTCAATCTCCATCTTAAAGACAGTGTTGTTCACGTCCTCACCTCCGCCCTGACCGCAGTCGTCCGGATCTCCCACCAAAGCCCCTTGTAATCCCGGTGGTTGATGTGGATCACATAGTACCGCACGCCCCGGAACACCACGCTCCAACTGTTGTCCACCGGCGTGCCGCGCAGCGCCCGCGTTTCAAACGTCACCACGTCGAGCGCCTGCGTCGCGTGCGCCTCGAAAAACTCCTTGCCGCTGACGTCCCGCGCCAGCGCCCAGACCGTTTTGACCGGCTCCCATATCCCGTCCGCCGTGATCGGGTGCCCGTCCTCGTCGTACTGTTCGTCGGCCAGCCGTTCCAGCGATATCCGGTGCCGCAGCTCGCCCGCGTTACGGACCGCCATACGCGCCGCCTCCCGTCTGTTTCGCCGCGTTGCCGTATTCCAGCATCTGTTTCAGCCCCGCGATCTGCCGGGTGACCCAGCTTTCCTGCGTAAACGCGTTGACCGATATCGCGGGCGAAAACCCTCTGTTTTCGTATTGGTACAGCGCCACGCCGTACACGAACAGGTCGTACAGCGGGCAGTCGGTCATCGGCGGTATCCCGGCGTATTCGGCAAAGGAGAGCGCCGCGTCATAGCAGATCGCGGCGCTCTCGTCCTGTTCTTCCAGCCGCGCGTAGGCGCGGAATCCCTCAATGGTCGCCATGCGCGCGCCTCCTTCGTTACGCGGTCGGCATGCTCAGCGCGGTCACGGCTTCGGGGTCGAACTTTTGCACGTCCAACCGCATGATGCCGCGCACTTCGACCGAATCCGTTTTCCACGCGTCGCCGCCGATCGCGGTCGTCGCCAACTCCATCGCCTTGCGCCGGAACACCGTCGCGAACTGCCGGAAGTCGCCGATGTACAGCGGGGCCGTGCCCTCGCCGTTCGCCATGAACCGGTTCGACATCTCGCGCACCCGGCGGCCCAGCAGCCGGTATTGCGTCGCGTCGGTGACGACCGGCTGCATCAGCGGCTTGCCGCTGTCGTCCTGCAGCTCGTCCAGCGCGGAAAAACCGCTCTGGTTCGTCAGGATCGACGCGTTGACCGAAATGGACGGGTCAAGCGTGACGTTCAGCGCGCGCTTGACGGCTTTCACCTCGTCGCCCACCGTGACGGTGTCGGGCGTCAGCGCCGCGAGCAGCGCCAGCAGCAGCCGGTTTTCCGTGATCACCGACTTCTTCGCGAACCAGCCGGCCAGGTACCGCATCAGGCCCGCCGTGTTGTCCGCGATCAGTTCCGCGCTCAGCGGCACGATCAGGCCGTACTTTTTAACGCTGTAGCCGATCTTCGAAAACTTCGGCTGGTCGTCCTTGGGGATCTCCTCCATCTCGTCCACCGGCGTGAACCCGGCCATAGGCGCGGTGTCGAGGATGCGCCAGCCGGTCAGCGTGTTGACCGTTTCCACGGTAAACAGGTCGGACAGCGGGCGCAGCTCCCGGCGCAGCTCGTGGATCGTCGTGTCGAAATCGACCGGCACGAGGAACCCGCCGTCCGCGCCGTCCGGCGTGCCGCCCGTCTCCTTCAGCGCCGCGTACAGCGGCGCGCAGGCTTCGACATGGCGGCCGTTCTGCAGGCCGATGCCGTTCCGGATCGCGTACGCGAACGCGTTGACGTAGTCGTTGCCGCTGCGCGCGGCGTCCACGCGCGACAGTTGCGCGTCCTCGCGCTTCCTGTCCCGCGCCGTGTCGTGCAGCGTCGCCATCCGGCGGTCGCAGTCGTCGAACCGGCCCTGCTCCGCCAGCAGCGCCTCCGCCTGGCCGATCTCGCCGTTGAGCTTTTCGACCTCGGCCTTCGCTGCGTCAAACGCGGCCTTGTCCCGGGCTTCCATCGCGGCCTCCATCTTGCCGACATACTCCTGGCGCTGGTTCTTCAGCTCGTATACCCTGTTCTTCACGTTGTCCCCTCCCTCAATAGCGAAGCCGCTCCAGCGTCAGCCGGGCGGCTTCTGTGTCCCAAATATCGGTCGCTTCCGGGTCCGGCGGTTTCTCCGGCGGCTTCGTCCGCGCGTATACCGCCATCGCGCGGGCGACAATTTTTTCCTGCGCTTCCCTGCTGTCCGGCGCGTACAGCATGCCGTCGGCGAATCCGAGTTCAATCGCCCTGGCGGCGCTCATCCACGTTCCGCGCCTGTCGTCGGCTTCGAGCAGCGCGCGGATCTCGCCGCGCGTCCTGCCCGTTTTGAGCGTGTAGGCGTTGATCAGCGCCTCGTCGACCTCGTCCAGGATGTTCGCCGCGTGGCGCAGGCCGGACGCGTTGTCCTGCGCGGATGTCCACGCCATGTGGATCATCATCGTCGCCAGCGGCGACATGTACACCTTCTCGCCCGCCATCGCGATCACCGACGCCGCCGAATACGCCGCGCCCTCGATTTTGACGGTCACCGCGCCCGTGTATTCCATCAGCGCCGTGTAGATCGAGGCAGCCGCGTTCACGTCGCCGCCGTAGCTGTCGATCCAGACGGTCAGCGGCGCGCCGCCCAGCGCGTGCAACTGCGCGCGCACGCCGCCCGGCGTCGTGTGCGGCATTTCGAACCATTCGTAAAACCCCGCGTCGCCTTCGCCGACAATGTCGCCGGTGATGCGCAACTCCGCCTCCTTGCCGTCCGGCGCGCGGGTCAGGTTCCAGAACTTCGGCTGATACATCATGCTTTCGCCGCCTTTTTCGCGGGCCGCTCCGCCACCGGCGCTTCCGGCGCTTCGCCCGATGTCTCCGGCGCTTCCGGCGGCACCTGCTGACGCTTCCCGCACAGCAGCCCCTCCTGCCGCCCGTCGACCTCCCAGTCCTCGGCGGCCAGGTCGTCCGCCTTCGGCTGCCACCGGAACGGCACGACCGCGCGCGATCCCAGAATCACGCACCCGCTGCTCGTGTTCGACGGGTAAATCGACCCAAACCCGGCGGGCCACGCCGCGCGGCGCATCCCGGTCGCGCTTTCAAGCGCCGTCTTCACGGCTTCGTTGATCCGCATCCTCGTCACTTCCTTTCGCGTTCCTCGCAACGCTCAATCTCCTGAATTCGTCCAGCGGCACATAGTTCAGGCTCGCGTACCGAATGTCGCCGCCCGGAACCGGCGGCTGATCCTCCAGCGCCAGAATGTCGTCGACGCTGAACGCGCCGATCTCGCGCATCATCCGGTACCACGCGCCGCGCGCGGCCATGTCGCCGCGCAGCTCCGCGTTCATGTTCACGCGCACTTCCAGCCCGCGCCGCAGCTCCGATTCGAACAGCAGCTTGTAGCTGTATTCCTCCTCGATCTGCTGCACCGTCGGGTGCAGCGCGCTGACGACGTATTCGATCGCGTTCTGCTCGTTACTGGAATAGCTCTGTTTCCCGCTCTGCAGCTTGTACAGCGGCACGCCGTAAAACCGCGCGATGTCCTCGACGCCGACCTTCCGGCTCTCGATGAACTGCGCGTCCCGCTGGCTGAGCGAAAGCTGCTGGTACTTCAGGCCCTGATCCAAAACCGCCGTGCGGAAAGCGTTGTCCGCGCCCGCGTACAGCGAATCCCATTGCTTGCGGATTTCCGCCTTCGCCTCGGCGTTGATGACCGCCTCCGCCATCAGGATGCCGCTGGGCCGCGCGCTCTGCGAATAAAACTTGCCCTCGTGCCGCTGCTGCTCGGCGGCCGTCCGGATCGTCTGCGCCGCGCGGGACAGCACCGAAATGCCGGTGATGCCGTCCTCGCTGTAGCCCTTGAGGTGCACCACGTCCCAACTGCGCAGCTTATTTCGGTACTGGCCCGTGGCCGGGTTGATCCACGCGTACCACAGCGCGCCGTTGTCGTCCAGCACCGGGGTGATGCAGTCCGGATGCACGGGCACCAGCTCGCGCGGCTTTCCCGAAGCACCGTCGCGGATCGGCAGCAGGTACGCGTTCCCGCGCTGCAGCCGCCATACCTCCAACAGCTTTTTCATCACGAACGGCGTCATCGCCTCGTTAGGCCGGTCGGCCAGCAGCCGCGTCAGGTAATGCCCCTCGACATGCCCTTTGGTTCTTTTGTCCATCACGAAGACCGGCAGCTTCCCGACGCTGTCGCTTCGGATCTCCACCGCCGCGTTGACCGCGCTGACCTTCATCGACGTCGTCATCGCGCCGTCGAACGCGAGCCCGCCCGTCTTCCATTCGCCCGGGTCGGTGAGCGTGAAGTATTTCCCGGTCTCGTCCCGCGCCCGGAATGCCGCGCGCATTTTTCCGATCAGTCCCAATCCGTTTCACCTCTGTTTCCCGCTATAGCGTCCATTCGCCGGACAGCACCCGGTCGTTCAGCGTCATGCCCGCGTCCACCTTGACGATCAGCCGCGTCAGCGCGTTGATCAGGGCAGCCAGCGGGTCTATCCGCTGGCTGTCGTCCTTGTGGCGTTTGGACAGTTTGATGTCGCCGTAGCTGTTCAGCACCTCGATCGCGTTGGAAAAGCACCAGTTCAGAAGCGGCGACCCGTCGTGCACGACCCGGCCCTGAATGATCAGCTCCCGCAGCCGCTTCGTCGCGAGATTTAACGACGCGCACGTTTGCGGGATCTCGACGACCCATTCCTCGCCGTGCGCCTCCCGCATCCGGATCGCCATGTCCGTGGCGTTGTGCCCGTCGTAATCGACCTCCTCGACCGTCCAGCCGAAGTCGTCGGCTCGCTCGTAAATCCACTGCTCGACATAGCTGTTGTCCGTCACCGCGCCGGGCGTCAGCGTGCACCAGCCGTCCGCCGCCCAGTGCTTATAGGGGACACGGTCGCTGTGCTCGTGCTCTGTCGCCCGCTCCTGTGGCATGAACCCGTGCGCGCAAAATGCGATGCGCCCGTCGGCAAGCGGCGCGGCGTACGCGACGCCGGACAGATCCAGCGCCTTGCCAAGGTCAAACCCCGCGTGCCCCTTCGTGCCGCGCGTCAGCGCCGCGAACGCCTCCCGGCTGACCGCGCAAGCCTTGAGCTTTTCCATGCAGCCGGACATGTACTTGTTCTCCGCGTCCGCCTGCCAGCGGTTCATGCGCTTGATCAGGAACTCCCGGATCTTGTCCGGGTCGCCCGCGTTGTACGCGGTGTCGTGCTGCGCCCGGACGACGTCCCGCAACGTTCTCCCGTACTCGCTCCCGTTGCGGAAAAACGGGTTCGCCTTCACCCAGCAGGTTTCGTCGTGCGGGTCGTCCGCGTCGTCGATCTCGCGGATCATGATAAAAATGTCGTCCTGGCGGATCTCGCCGGACAACACTTTTTTGTAAAACAGATCGTCCCGGTAACAGGGCTTGTTCTCCGCGTCCGTTCCGGCGGTCGTGATGATGTACTCCAGACACTGCCGCTTCTTGCCCATGCCGCTGACCGCGATGTCGTGCACGATGCTGTCCTGGTGCGCGTGCCACTCTTCGGTGATGATCACGCTGGGCCGGCCGCCGTCCTTGTTCTTCGTGTCCTTCGACAGCGCGATCACCCGGCCGCCGCGCGTCCTGTGCCGGATGAACGTCTTTTTGATCACCAGCCGCTTTAGGATTTTGGGGGACTTCTCGCCGATCGTGTGGATGTCGCCCAGGCAGATTTTCGCCTGTTCCCGGTCGACCGCGCAGATCACGACTTCCGGCTCCGCCTCGTATTCCGCCTCGTCGGGCCGTCCCGGCGGGTACAGCGCGTCGCCCGCCATGAAGTACAGCCCGACGCCCGCCGCGCAGGTCGTTTTCGCGTGCCCGCGCGCCACTCTCCGGTACGCGGTCTTGAACCGCCTGACGCCCGTTTCCCTGTGTACCCAGCCAAAGATGCACCCGTCGTCGAACTGCTGCCAGTCTTCCAGCTCGATCACCGCGCCGGGCTTGTCCAGCCGCGCGATGTTCGCGTAGTGCCGAAAGATGCGATCCGCGCGCGTCTCGTCGAACACGAACGGGAAATCGTCCGCGCCCTGCCGTTCCAGATCGTGCAGATGCCGCTGACACGCCGCGATTTCCCATACGCCGCACTGCCCGCGCTTTTCGCCGTAAACGACGTCCAGCGCGTACTGCGTGACCGGATGCGTCATCCGCCATCACCGTACAGATCATCGTCCGGATCAAGCTGCTTTTCCTCTGCCCGTTTCTTCGCCAGCCGCACGCGCCCGGACGGCGTCAACCCGAGCCGTTCCGCGTATTGGATCGCGAGCCGCTCCTGCGCCTCCAACCGCTTGAGCGTGTCGTCCAGCCGACCGATCAGCGCCAGTTGCAACGCCGGATCCTCGCATCCTTTCGCCGCATCCGTCCCTTCCCGCCACGACTTGGACAGCGCGTCCCTCCGCGAAAGGATCTGGCAGTACGCCGCCAGCATTTCGGCGTCCAAATCGTCCAACAGCGTGATCGTCTCCATGCGCCGCACGATGCTCCGCCAATATGTCAGCGCGGCCGGGTCGTCCTTGATGTATTTCGGCGCGACCAGCCGCACCTTCGTCCGCGTCAGTGCCTGTTCGGCGGCGGCGCGCGCGGCTCTTTCCGCCGGCGTCAGGTGCTTTCGCATGTTTTCAAGCGCCACAATGTTCGCTGGCATCTCACGCACCTCCTTATCGTTATATTTTGGTCTTGATCAGGGATCATTCCTCACGCCCGAGGCCTTCCCGCGGTTTCCAGAACCGTTACGAAAACATTCTTAGGGCGGGGGGAGTGCTCCACACCGCCGGGGTTATCCGCTCGCAGTTCCAGCATTGTTTTTCTGCTGTGGCATGAGCGGCAGAGTGATTGATGATTGTTGCGTTCATAGAACAAGCGCCTGTCGCCCTTATGCGGTCGTATGTGATCCACTTCCGTGGCGCGCGTCCTGATGTTGTGTACCGCGCACGCCGCGCAGAACGGGTGCTCAAGCAACTGCTGCGCGCGCAGGTGTTTCCATGCCCTGGTGTTGTATAACCTGTGCCATTCAGCGCTTGCGCTGCCGCGCTCC
>JAVBOQ010000331.1:0-9522 GCA_031550455.1 Eubacteriales bacterium | reverse complement strand
CGCCGCTCCTGTCGAGGCTGGGCGGAGGGATCCGGCTTTCGACCGCGGTTGACAGCGTGCCGAAAGGGTCGGGCCTGGGCACGAGCAGCATCCTGTGCGCGGCGGTCGCGCGCGCGCTCCTTCAATTGCTTGGGCAGCCGGACGGCGACGCGCGGGTTGCCTCGCTGGCGCTGTGCATGGAGCAATTGATGAACACCGGCGGCGGCTGGCAGGACCAGATCGGCGGTCTGGTTCAGGGCGTGAAGCTGACGTCGTCGCGCCCGGGCACGCCGCAAAAGCTGACATGGCGGCGGCTATCGATCCCGGACGACGCGTTTTTGGAGCTGTCCGCGCGGTACGCGCTTGTGTTTACCGGTCAGCGGCGCATGGCGCGCGGCATTCTGCGCGACATCATGGGCAAGGCGGTCGCGCACCAGCCGGAGACACTGCAAATTCTCGGCGATATCCAGCGCCTCGCGGTGCTGATGGCGTACGAACTGGAGAGCGGCGACATCGACCGGTTCGCGCGGCTGCTGCGCGAGCACTGGGCGCTGTCCAAACGGCTGGACGCGGGCTCGACGAACACCTGCATCGACCACCTGATCAACGTCTGCGACGACCTCGTCGACGGCGTGCTGATCTGCGGCGCGGGCGGCGGTGGGTTCATGAGCATCATTCTGAAAAAAGACGTGCCGCGCGAAGCGCTCAAAAGGCGGCTTGACCGCGTCTATGAAGGCAGCGGCGTCGCCGTCTGGGACGCCGAATTGCAGCGGTAAATCCGGTTACAATAAGGGCATCTCCCGAAGGAGGTGCCCTTTTTGCGTCATCAACGCCATACGGATCATTCCTCCGCGTTTCTTTTTTGGATAGGCGTCGCCCTGCTCACGGGCGGGCTCTGGCTGATGTCCGGCGCGCTTTCGGACGCGCGTGACGCGAACGCGGGCGCACAGTCGCTGGTCGCGCCCGGCTGCAAGCAGTCGCAGCGGATCGAGTACACGCGCTGCGGGCATGAGGTGCTCCGCCGGATCGACGCGCCGGACCGCTGGATCGGCATGGATCAGGAGGGCGTGCTCCGCGCGCTTGACGAAGGCTGGCGCATGACGGACTTTTCGCCGAACGTGATTGAAATGGCGTGCGCGCCGGATCTTTTCTGCCCGCAGCATTGGGTGCTGACGCTGTCCGAAGACGGTGCGCCGGGCATTTACCGGAACCGAACCGGCTTTGCGATGGAACGCGTCGCGGACGCCGCGATCCGTGTGCCGGACGAAGAGATGCGCGCGCTGCTTGCGCAAGGCGTCACGTTCGACTCACGAGAAGCGCTGTTGAGCTGGGCGAAGCAGTTTGAGTAGGGGAACGCTGGGACGCGGTGAAAGAACCTGCTTTCACCCTCACAGAATGACGCGGCCGATCCACTCGCGGCTGAGCATATGCACCACGCCGGAGAGCGCGCTTTGCGTCTCATGGGCCGCCGCCAGGAGCGCGGGGCGGTTCAGGTGCGCGTTTTCCAGCATGCCGCGCAGGGCCTCGTCCGTCTTTTCAAGAAAAAACTGTTCGTAAGGGCGCGCGTACCGGCAGTCGATGACGATGGCCGAGGGATCCAGCAGCCAGACCACCATGTGCAAAAGGCAGCCAAGGATCGCGGCCTGCTCCTTCAGCACGGCCTTGTACCGCTCCGGCTCTTTCGCCGCCAGCGCGTGCATGCGGCGGAGCAGTTCATCGCCGGATAGCTCCTGGGAAACGTCCAGCGCGCACGCTCTGGCAAACGCGCGGACCGAAAGCAGTTTTTCATACCGTTCGCCGCCCTGCGCCATGAGCTGCCCGGCGTCTCCCGCAACGGCGTTCAGGCCGCGCATCACGTTTTCGTTGTGCACCGCCGCGCCGCCGACACCCTCCCCGATGTAGAGGTAATAGAGCACCTCGCACTGGGCCTTGGCGCAGTAGGGCATGTATCCCCGGACGGCAAACTTGACGTCCTCGTCCACATAGTAATCGTACGCGCCGAAAGACGCGCGGAACACCTGTTTGATGTGCAGATGGTTCAGTTCGGGGATCCGCTGGTTTTTGATGGTATCCTGCCGGATGTCGTAGGGGCCGGGCGTGATGATCGCCACACCGAGCACCTTCCGGCCGACAAGCTTCGTTTCCACCAGCCCTTTCATCTCCGACAGAAACGCGCGTAGATTCTCCGCGTACGCCAGTTCCCCGGAAAAGGCCGTCATGTTCAGCAGCACCGACAGGTCAAGCCCCAGCGCCATGAAGCGGAGGTATTCGTCCGTCAGGTCGAACACCAGCCACATGTTCCGCGTCCTGTCCAGCGAGATCAGGTCGGCCTTTCGCCCGGCGCTCCGCCGCGCGCAGCCCTCTTCGCAGGTGGGCGCGCGGAATTCCAGCACGTTCAGCCCCGAGAGCTGCTCCACAAGGTTGCTGACGCTCATGAGGCTGAGTTCCGCGCCTTCCGCCAGTTCCTGCCGCGTCAGCGGGGAGCGCTGGGCAAACAGATCCCAGATGCGCAGAATGTTTTGCTTTCGGATACTCAGTTGATCGATGGTTTTCATGAAAGCCCTCCCGCCCCGGCCTCCGCCAGCCTTTTGCCGATCTCCGCGCCCAGTCGCTCCGCCTCCCCGGCCAGCGCCGGAAGCCGCTTGTACAGAAACGTGCTCTCCAGCGCCGCGTACGCACCGCGTACAATATCCCCGCGGGTGGGGAGGTACCCCAGGATCTCCTCCGCGCAGCCAAGGACGAGGGCGTCGTCCGTGCCGACCGCCGCTCGAAGGAGCGCGCCCGTGTGCGTAAAGCCCTCAAAGGGCAGCGCAACGACCGGCGTCCCGCCAAGGGACAGCCAGGAAACGTCAAACGGCTCCGTCGCTTCCAGTTCGCCGTACTTCGCCAGCATCTCCTTTTCCCAGACGCGGGCCACCGCGTCCCCGCCGGGGATGGCGGCATTAGCGGCTGCATGATCGGCGGCGGCGCGGATTTCCGCCTCGGTGACACGCAGCAGCCTTAAGGTGAACGTCTCCCGGCCGCCTCTGAGCACCCGGGGAAGAGGCGCGCCCGCCGCGCCGAGGCACGCGTCCGCCACCGCTCCGGCAAACCGTTCCGCCAGATCGCCTTCGTGGGGATGAACGGGGTCGATGTCCCCGCACAAACCGTTCAGGAACATCGCCTGGACGCCCTTTTCCGCCAGCAGGCGGCACACCTGCCCCGGATAATCGGCGGAGATTTCGCTCGTTCGCCCCCGCGTCACGGCATGGCATCCCATCGACACCAGCGCGATGTCCGCCGCGCCCCGCCTGCCAATCCACAGCGCGCGGACTTGCGGATCCACCGGCCCGTCCTCCGCCGCCCGGTTGTAGGCAAGGAGCGGGCGCATCGGCGCTTTTCGCACCTCAAGCTTTGACACGGGCGACATGGTTTCAAACGCCTCCGCGCACGCGGCCGCGATCGCCGGGGCGACAGTCGCCACATAGCGGGGATCCGTTTCGCCGCAGCCCTCGTGGTACTTGATCGCGGGGCCGGAATGGGTATGGACGCTGACGATCAGCGTGTGTTCCGGCGGGCAGCGCCACCGCGCCTCAAGCGCTTCGCGCACCGCTTCCACAACGGTTTTGTTCAGCCCCAGCACATCGCAGCAGACGATCACATGCCGCCGTCCGTCCGCCTCCAGCGCCAGCGCGCGGGCGAACAGCGGATCCCGCACGGCGGTCGCGCGTCGGCCCAAGTAATAACCGTACCCCGCCAGCTCGGTTCCGAGCGGCGGGGTCAAGGGGCTTGCCCCCAGTCCTGCCAGCACGATGCTTTCCCCCTCGCAGCCGCCCGCACTTTTTATCGCATCCTATAGCGCGGGAATGGACGGTTTGTACCGGTCGATGAACCCCTGGTTGATCTGATCCCCGCCGTCGATGTTGCTGCTTGCGAAAAAGTCGATCCGCTGCCCTTTCTCCTCGGCGATCTGCTCCGCGCGGCAAAGCGTCGCGTGCAGCAGCGCCGCGCCGACGACGGTGGACGTAGGCCCGATCATCCGTCCGTCCGCGCCTTGGACGCTGGCGTCTCCCAGCGCGCCGCCGTTGTCCAGCACCAGATCCGCTTCTTCGAAGAGGTGGCGGCCGAGGCTGTTTCTGGCGGCAACCTGGGACGAGTGGGTCATGCTGGTCAGCGCGATGACATACACACCGCGCGTCCTGGCCGCGGCGGCCAGCAGCACCGGCGCGGCGTTTCGCCCGGAGTTGCTGGCCGCGATCAGCACATCGCCCGCCCGCATCGGATACGCGGCCAAGAGCGCCTCTGTGATTTCCTCCCGCCGCTCCCATTCCGTGCTGTCGCTCGCTGATTTGTGCAGCATGAGCCGCTCGTCCAGGATGGGGCATACGTTGACCGGCCCGCCGGCGCGGTAGAAGATCTCGAGTGCCAGAAGATGCCCATGGCCTGTGCCGAACGTGAACAGCCGACGGCCCGCGGCGAGGCACTCCGCGATGCGCGCGGCGGCGGTTTCGACGGCCTCCGCCTGGGTTTCGGCCTGCCGCGCAAGCAGCGCGCCGACGTTTTGAAGATACGCCTGATCCGCTTTCATTCTTTTCTCTCCTATACCGTCAGCCCCGCGGCCCCGCGACGCGCCGCTGGCGCAGCAAAATTCCGGTAGCTCTCGCGCATGCGGAGCAGCATCAGCTCGTCCAAAGTCCCCATGGTCTTGAACAGGTGTACAAGCGCCCCAAGCTCCGGCGGGTATTCGGGCCGCGAAACCGTGACCTCCGGCCGCAGTGCCGACAGATGCCCCTCGAACAGCCGAAACACGGCCGGATGGTGGGCAAAAATGCCGCCGGAGAGGCCCACCTTCGTTACTTCCGGGTGCGCGGCCAGCATCCGCGCCGCCTGCATGGCGACATGGCGCATGTTCTGGCCGATGATTTCGGCCGCGACGGCGTCCTCCGGCATCAGAACCAGCACCTCGCGCGCGAACTGGGCGATCAGGCCCGGGGTCGCAGCCGGGCTGTACACGCGGTCGATCAGCGCCCTGGGCGATGTCAGGTCAAAATGCCGGAGCGCAGCCTCCGTCAGCCGCGTGGCGGGGCCGATCCCTTCCCATGCGTCAATGGCGGCGCGCAATCCGTCCGTCGCCAGCGCGTAGCTGCTGCCACGGTCGGAAAGGAGATAGCCCCAGCCGCCGGTGACGTGCTGCCGCCCCTCCGCGTCCATCATCAGCAGCATCGAACCCGTGCCGCAGATTACGATCAGGCCGGGGCCGCCGAGCGACAGGCCCATCAGGGCGACATACGCGTCGGATTGCAAATCCAGCTTGTCCCGGTCAAACACGCCGCCCGCGAACGCCCGGACCGTCGCTTCGCTGGCCGCGCCGTCCAGCGCGGACATGCCCACGCACATCCGGCGGTATCCAAGCGCCCGCGCCGCCGGCATCCCTTCCAACAAATCGGAAAGGTTCCGCCGCGCCCGTTCCATGCCGATGGTGTTGTAGTTGATGCCTTCGCCATGGCCGATGTCCACAACCGTCCCGTCCATGGCGGCGGCGACCGCCACCGTGTTGGTGCCGCCGCCGTCCACACCGATGACAAGGCGCCTGTCTTTAACAGTTTAATAACCCATCCGATAAAATAAAAGCAATTTATATATCCATTTTAGTATAAAGAAGGCTCGTAAGGAAGTCAAGGGCTTTGTCCGGCCCTCGCAGGGCAACCGCATGAAGCAGGAAGTATCCAGCCCGGAGAGTTCGAGAGGCCAAGGCCTCTCGACTTTCCATCATTTTCGGCGACATGCGCGCCGAAAATGCGCAGATTCCGTAGGCGTAGCCGGAGGAATCTGGACTTTCCGCCTGAGGCCGCCCGGAAACGTCGCAGCGTTTCAGGCCGAATCCTCCTCGCGCCTCCTCCAAACGCATGAACCTCAGTTCATGCGTTTGCCGTGCGCCCTCGCAGCCGTCACATTTGCGGCGTCACATAGACCTCATACCACTGCATCCCGCCGCGCCGGTTGGCGTCAAGCGGCGGCTCTTCCATTTCACACAGGACAGGCAGCGATCCGTCCGCGTGCCGCAGCAGCGCGCTTTGCACATCGAGCAGGCGCTCCTTGACCGCGCCGTAACGCAGCACGATCTTTTCCCAGCCGTTTCGCTTGTAGGCGTTTTCCCACCGCGCGCGGTGCAGCGGGATCAGCCGGTCGTACAGCGTCAGCAGGCGCGGGATCACGTCTTCCGCGACGGCGCGCAGGTACGCCTTGTCGCCCGTGTGATACCTTTCACGGATCACGGCGATCACCCGCGCCTTTTCCAGCGCGATGGCGAAGAGCGTGTCCGCGAATTCACACGCGTCCACGTCAAGGTGCGGCGAAAGCAACGCGCGCGCCGTTTCAAATCGCTCCACGCTCTCCTTGAGCGGCACGCGGCCCTCCAGCAGCGGATACAGAAGATCCGCGTAGACGAAGGCCTTCCCGGCGCGCATGTCTTCGTCGTCCGCATGAAACAGCGAAAACGCCCGGAGCGCGGCCTCCGGCAGTCCTGTCAGGAAGCTGCCCATGCGGTCGATCTCCGCGTCCGTAGCGCCGCCGCGCCAGCAGTATTCCGAAAACAGCGGCATTACGCCAAGCGCCAGCAGGTAGTCCGTCTCATTGCCGTCGTCGCCCCACATCGTCGCCATCACCGTGGAAACCCGGTGGGTCAGGCACGACGCCAGCGCGGGCCGCATCGTCGCCCGGGTGTAAGCGAAGTTCGGCAGGAACCCGGACCATGTCCATACCCCGCCCGCGAACTGCACTTCGCGCCCCATCTTCTCATGCTGCGCGAGCATGTGCTCGTACACCGAAGGTTCCTGATGGTAGTAGTCCCAGTAGCACAGGCCGACCTCCGGGATGCCGTCGATCACCGTCTGCGGGATGTCCGAAGAAAGGTCGTAGTAGTCGTTTGTTTTCGAACCCAGGCGGAAGAACATGTCGCTCCACATGAACGGAGCGAAATCATGCTGGCGGCAGATGTCCACGACCCGCTGAAGATGGCGGTTGAGCAGCGCAAACCGGTTTGTCGGGCCGTGCTTGGCGTAGTACTGGCCCAAGCCTACGCCGTGCGCCTCATCCATGCCGATGTGGAGCCTTTTCGTGCGGACGCACGCGCGGATGGCGCGGATCTCGGCCTCGATCAGGTGGTATGTCTCCGGTTCGTCAATGAGCAGGCAATAGGGCGTATCCTTCAGGCGCTCACTCGGCCCCCACTGCAGGAACTGGCCAAGGTGCGCCAGCGTCTGGATGCAGGGTACCAGCTCCACCCCCATCGAAAACGCGTAATCGTCGATCGCGCGCAGTTCCTCGGCAGAATACCTGCCGCGCAGGTAGCCGAAGTACGGATACTCCGGCACGGTGTACGTTTCTTCCGTATAGAGCACCAGCAGGTTCATCCCCAGCGCCGCCATGGCGTCCACATAGCGCTTGCACGCCTCGACCGTCATGACCGCCCCGCGCGAGCAGTCGATGAACGCGCCGCAGGAGGCGAAACCCCGCGCCTCGTCCACGGCAAGCGTCTCCCTGCCTTCCGCCCGGGCCATGGCGGTGAGGAAGAACCCGCGCGCCAGCGCGGTTCTGTCCTCCGCCGTAATCTCCGCTTCCCCGTTTTCATATCGCACATGAAGCCCGCTGCCCACCCGGCAGCGCGCCACGGGCACGGGTTCTGTTTTCGTCACGCGGGCCACCATCGACCGCGCGCGGAGCGCTTCTTCCGCTGACCAATCCATCGGCAAACCTCCGATCCATTCGTTGGGGCATCCTCAAAATAGATTCATTGGCCATTCATTTCGGATTCCCTGCCGGAAAACGCGCGAAACGAAAATTTATAATGAGCATTGATAAATACGTTGTAAATTTAACCATGGTATGATATACTGCAAAGAGAGCTGTCGGAGAGGACGGCCTGGCTGTACGCGTGTCGGAGAGGATGTGGCATGAGCGCATGACGGAGAATTTGCGTTCTCTAAAAGACCCGGGCGTCGTCAACCGCAAAAGGCGCAGGCGGTTTACCCGGGATGACCTGGAGCTGACCGGCCTTTCTTTCTGCACGGTGCTCTGGTATGTCGCGTTTTGCTACCTGCCGCTGTTCGGGATCGTCTTCGCGTTCAAAAAATACAAGCTCGCGCCCGGCAAGGGCTTCCTCTACAGTTTGTTCGCCAACAGCAAATGGGTGGGGCTGGACAACTTCAAGTTCCTGTTCTTAAACCCCAACATGGGCAACATCTTCCGCAACACGCTGGGGTACAACATCGTCTTTCTGCTGATCGGCATCACGCTGCCGGTGGCGCTGGCTGTCGCCATCACGCAGGTGTACGCGAAGCGGCTGGCGAAGACATGCCAGACCGCGATGTTTCTGCCGCATTTCCTGTCCTGGGTCGTGGTCAGTTACTTTGTGTACGCGTTTCTGTCCACCGACCGGGGACTGTTCAACAGCATCATCGCCTCCGCGGGCGGCACGCCCGTCCGCTGGTATCAGGACGCGAAGTACTGGCCGTACATTCTCGTTTTCATCAACACCTGGAAGACGATCGGGTACTCCATGGTCGTCTACATGGCGACGATCACCGGCATCGACCAGGCGCTGTACGAAAGCGCGGTCATCGACGGCGCCTCCGTCTGGCAGCAGATCAAATCGATCACGCTGCCGCTGCTGCGCCCGATCATTTCCATCATGTTCATCCTGAACATCGGGCACATCCTGAGCACGGATTTCGGCTTGTTCTATCACGTGACGCGAGACTCCAACTCCCTCATCTCGGTCACGCAGACCATCGACGTGTATGTCTACAAGGCGCTGATGGAGGACAGCAACTACGGCTATTCGGCGGCGACGAGCCTTCTGCAGAACACGCTGGGCTGCATTCTGATCATCATCACCAACCTGGCCGTCAAAAAAATCGACCCGAACAGCGGGCTGTTTTGAGAGGAGGGAACCGCGTGCACAAGAAAGCAAACGCCCCAAGCGCAGGCGCGCTGTCCCGCTTTAACCGCGTCAGCCCGGTTTCCAACGCGCTGCTGAGCGCCGTGTTCATCGCGCTGGCGCTGATGACCTTTTTGCCGCTGCTGTTCGTCATCATGATCTCGGTTTCCTCGGACGCCGCCGTGGCAAAGCACGGCTACAGCTTCTGGCCCGCGGAGTTTTCGACCAAGGCGTACGAATACCTCTGGCAAAGCCGGTCATACATCGGCCGCGCGTTCCTCAATTCCATCGGCATCACCGTCGTGGGCACGATGCTGGGCCTGTTTCTGATGAGCACGATGGGCTACGCGCTCTCGCGCCCGCAGTTCTATTTCCGCACAGCCTACACCTGGATGGTCTTCCTGCCGATGCTCTTTGGCGGCGGTTTGGTGGCGTCGTACATGGTCAACACGCAGCTCTTTCAGTTCAAGAACTCCTACATGGCGCTGATCCTGCCGGGCGCGTGTTCCGGCTGGTACATCATCATCATGCGCACGTTTTTCCAAACGACCATCCCCGATTCCATCATCGAATCCGGCAAGATGGACGGCGCGACACAGCTTAAAATCTTTCAAAAGCTGGTGCTG
>JAVBOQ010000273.1:0-12411 GCA_031550455.1 Eubacteriales bacterium | reverse complement strand
GAGCACCGGCAGAATGTTCGGGATCGGCGGCTGGTCGAATGCGACGGCCCCGCCCGGAGACACGCACTGGCAGCCATAGTTATAGATGAGGACACTGCCAACCTGCGTGCCCGGAGGTCCCTGCACGCCCTGCAGGCCGGTGGGGCCGGTGGGGCCGGTTGCACCGGTTTCGCCTGTAGCGCCCGTAGCGCCGGTCGCACCCACGTCGCCCGTCGCGCCGGTGGGGCCGGTCGGACCCATTTCACCCTGCGGGCCAATCGGGCCTTGCGGGCCGATGGGGCCGATCGGGCCGTGCGGTCCCATTGGGCCAATCGGGCCCTGCGGGCCGATCGGGCCGGTGGGGCCGATCGGGCCGATCAAGCCCTGCGGGCCTGTCGCGCCGGTCGCGCCCGTGGCTCCGGTAGCGCCCGTGGCCCCGGTGGCGCCAGTGGGCCCGGTCGGGCACTTGACGCAGCAGGGGTTGCAGCAGCAGCGGTCGTGGCAGCAACCACGGTCGCATCCGCCCGGGAAGATGCCACGGTCAAAAAGTTCGTTGGAATCCCTGTCCATTCGGTTTTCCCTCCTGAATAGTGACAATAAAACGGCGGATATCCGCACAAGAGATAAGAAGCGTTGAAAGGAGACCAGATGTCGGAGGCAGACCGCCTCCATAATCATGCTATGTGCGGCCGCGCGCTACGTGCAGGCTTCCACACCATTTTCATTGACATTTTTCCTGCAAAATGCTACATTGCTAGATGTTCACCTATGATCTGTCAATAAAACGGAGTGCTAATGCAATGCACGAAGGGTTTTCGCCGGACTACCTGACCCGCGTCAAGGCTTCCATCTCCGACAGCACAACCGACTTCATCGGCATCGCCGACGCAAGCGGCGTTCTGCTGTATCTGAACGCAGCCGCCTACCGGCTGATGGGATACGACCCGAACGATCCGCCAAAATTCCATACCATTGCGGAAGTGCACGCGAACGACTTTGATAAATTCGCGCTGGAGGTTATTCAGCCGGCCGTGTTTCAATACGGCTTCTGGCAGGGCACCGGCTACCTGCGCCATAAGGACGGCCACGCGTTCGCCGTGTCGCAGCAGGTGTTCCCGGTCATCGGCGAGGACGGCACCCTGTACGGGACCGCGGCCGTCATGAAGGACATCAGCGAAATCGAGCAGATGGACGAGCGGATCCGGAAGAACAGCGAGCTGTTTCAAAAGATCCTCGACACGGCCAAAATCGGCGTGGTCATGATCGATATGGACTCCAAGACGATTCAGTTGGCGAACCGGTTCACCGAGTCGCTGCTGCAAATGAACGCGAGCGAAATCATCGGCCAAAAGTGTTACGATATCCTGTGCCACCGGCCGCCCGAAATGTGCCCGCATGAGCGCGAGCGCGAAACGCCGACGATCACCGCGGAGCGGTTCATTGAGCGCAAGGACGGATCGTCCGTGCCGATCATCAAGACCGGAACCTGGATCGAGCACGAAGGCCGCGACATGCTCGTCGACACGTTTGTCGACATCAGCATCCAAAAAGACCTGGAGAAGAAACTGTTCGAGGCGAAGCTGTCCGCCGAAGCCGCGAACCGCTCCAAGAGCGCGTTTCTGTCCAGGATGAGCCACGAAATGCGCACGCCGCTCAACGCGATCATCGGTATGACGCAGATCGCCGCCAAAACGGAAAGGTATGAGAAGCTGCGGGGGGCGCTGGATACGATTGAGGTGTCGAGCAAGCATCTGCTCGGCCTGATCAACGACGTACTGGATCTTTCCAAAATAGAAGAAGGCAAGCTGGAACTTTTGATCGAGCCGTTTGCGCCGCGCGCGATGCTGAGAAAAATCGACTCACTGATCGAACCGAAGGTCGCCGAAAAGCAGCTCGATTACGCCGTTGAGATCGATGGGCGGATGCCCGATCGCCTGGAAGGCGACGCGATGCGGCTGTCGCAGGTGCTGCTGAACTTTTTGTCCAACGCGATGAAATTCACGCCGGAACGCGGGCGCGTCCGACTGGCCGTCCATGTGGAATCGATCGACACAGGCGCGGCGCGGCTGCGCTTTTCGGTTGCGGATTCCGGCATCGGCATGACCGAAGAGCAGACGTCCAGGTTGTTCACGCCGTTTACCCAGGCGGATGGCAGCATATCCGCGCGGTACGGCGGCACGGGCCTCGGCCTCGCGATCAGCAAGCAGATCGTCGCGCTGATGGGCGGGGACATCGAGGTTCGGACGCGGCCGGGCGAAGGGTCGATGTTCGCGTTTTCCGTCGTTTTGCCCGTGTCTACGGCGGCCGCGCCGTCCGAAACGTTTGCACCCAACGAGATTGCCGGCGCTTTTCGCGGCAAGCGCGCGCTGATCGTTGACGATGTCGACATCAACCGGCTGATCGCGATCGAGCTTTTATCGGAAACGGGCCTTTCGCTGGACGAGGCGGCGGACGGCAAAGAGGCGCTGGAGATGGTTCAAAAAGGCGAGTACGACATCGTGTTCATGGACGTGCAGATGCCGGTGATGGACGGTTACGAGGCGACGCGCGCGATCCGCGCGCTGCCCGCGCCAAAGTGCCGCGTGCCGATCGTCGCGATGAGCGCGAACGTGTTCAAGGAGGATATTGAGCGCAGCCTGGAGGTTGGCATGAACGGTCACATCGGCAAGCCGATCGATGTCCCTACCGTCGTTTCGGTCGCCGCCCGTTTCCTGCTCGGATCGGTCGCGGCGGAGAAGGATCTCGACGGACCGGCGCAGCGCCGCGCCATGATGAAGCCGGGCTATCTGGCCATGTCAGCCGACCAGAATCTGTTCGACGCCGCGGAGGCGCTCCGCGCGCAAAACGGGGACGAGCAGGCGCTCGCGGACGCCATTGACGCGTTCCTGGCGGATAATCCGTTGCGGCTCGCCTCCGCCGCGATGGACAAAAAAGACATCCCGGCGGCGCTTGCGCTGGCCGACGGGATCTGCGACAGGGCGCGGGAACTCGCGCTGCCCGGCGTGGTCGCCTACGCCGCCAACGTTGCTGAATGCCTGCGCCTGCGCAATGACGAATATGCCGCGATGTATTTTGTGGACCTGAAACGAACGTACGAAAAAACGGCCGAGACGCTGGAGCGGTTCGTGATCCGAACACCTCACTGAAAAATATTCATGTAGCCTTCCAGCTCCCAATGGTATTCCGGCACGACGAACCCGGCGTCCCGGTTGTCGATCACGCGGGTGTACAGCGCCATGGATCCGGGCGTTTCATAGTCGATCTCGCATTTGCGGTTTTCCCAGAAGGCGGTGTACGCTTCGCTTCGGGCGTCCATGTTTGCCGGCCACGCAAGCGTCCACGCGCTTCCGTTCCATGCCCATCGGCCGCCCACATAGCTTTCATGGCCCTGATAAATTCGCACGCCCGCGTACTGCACGTTGACGGCGCCGTCGCGGTTGAACAGCGCGTAGGCCGCGCTGTCCGCGACGCACGACAGCGGCTCGCCGGCCAGTCCGCCCCGCGCGAGGTCGTACACGCCGAACAGCATGTTGCGGTACCCTTCCGAATGCGCTATGCCGTGCCCTTCGACGACGATCAGCAGTTGCTCGCCGAACCGCTTGACTTCATTGATTTTGTAGACGTTTCGGTTTCCGTATATGTCATACTGCGCGTACCCTTCGGGAACCGGTTCGCTTGTGTAGTAAAAGTCAGGCAGCGCGGTAAACGTCTGTCCCGGAAAGAAAAGCGAAAGCACGTCGGCGTCGTTGGCGGGGAGCATCAGCGTTTCGGCGGCCGCGTTTGCGCAGGACACGGTCAGGCAAATCAGCGCGGCGATTGACAGCAACCGTTTGTACATGGTCAAGCCCTCTTTCGTTAGGTGTTGCTCACCGCGCTTATCGCGGCAACCATCAGACGCGGAACGCGTCGGTCAGGTTCCATGAAATGGAAAGATCGCGCGCGGGGGTTGCGTTTGCTGTGTCTTCAGCCGTTTGCCGTTGAGCTTTGCCCAAATTTGTTACGATATCGCAGGCGTAGCAGGGTACCGCGCGTTCCAGCAACCCCCCCGACGCCATCTCGATGGATAGCGGATGACCGTTATGGACGGAGTAATTGCATGCATTGGCTTCTGCCGATGGGGAGGGAGCAAGAGCGGTATGTTCATATCTTCGACTTTTGCGTTTTCGGCGCAGATGCAGACAATCCTGTTTTTTGTTTCATGCTCGACCACCTTCCTTTTTTACTGTTTGGTAACCAGCATCATCCTGAAGATATACGCGGAAAAAGCGTCTTGGAAGCGCAGGTTTCTGTTTGCGTTCTGCGCCGGCACGGTGCTTAACAACCTTTGGACATACGGCGTGTACCTCTTGGGCGGCATGCTGTCTTTCTCGCCGACCATCTATGCGCTTGTAACGGTTCCAAACCCTGTTTTTGCCATGCTGATCTATTTGTGCGGCGTCAAAATCCTCAGGCTCTCACCGTTTCGGTCTTTGCACATCATGAATCATTCGTACACTTACTATATGGCGATAAAAATTTTAAACCGGTTTATCGGGTTTACTTTTTTCGCGCAGACGACCGCTGACTATAACTACATGCTGGACGCGTTCTCGCTGGTTTTCTGCGCGGGCATCAATATCCTGATCTATTATGTGACAATCCGCATTGTCAACAGGTTCCATTTTGTGATCAAGCAGGGGGATCAACTGCACATTGAGTCCCTTGCCCGGGAAATCGTCTACAGCTTCCTGAGGGCAAGTTTTGCGTACGGGATCGTTGTGGCCCTGCCCCGGATTTTCCCGGGCAACGATATTTACTTGATTATTTCCTTCATCCTTGCGCTTTTCATTGTAAACGGCATCCTGTCTGACAGAAGCAGGGCGGTTCGGCTGGAATTGAGCAACAAAGAAACGTACATCAACAATTTGGTCGAGACGGTGGACCGGTTCCGCGGCGTGAAGCACGACATCAACAACATGCTGATGTCGTACGAAGGATACATTGAGCTGGGCGATCTGGAAAGGTTGAAAGAATACCATCGGTCTTTGCTGCAAATCACGAGCCAGGCAAACTCCCGCATGGATCTGGCGAAGAAGATCCAGGAGAATCCCGCGTTGGTTTCGCTGATAAACGCAAAGCTTGACTATGCCGAGAGTTGCTCCGTCAAAATGGATACCGACATTGTCTGCAATCTTGATATGAGCATCGACAACGTGGACGTTTGCCGCTCCCTTGCCTGCCTGCTGGACAACGCGATTGAGGCGGCGGCCGTTTCACCACAGCGGATGGTGCTGTTGTCCATCGAAAGGAAGCCGGAGGGCTCAAAGCTCTTCATCGTCAAAAACAGCACGAGGGACGCGGTGGATACAAGCAAACTCACCCAAGGGGTTTCCACAAAAGAAGGACACAGCGGGATGGGAATTTCCCAGGTGCGCAGAACGCTGGGGAAATACGGCAATTGCTCCCTTAACCTTACCTATTTTGACCATAGCTTTACAGCGTATATGGTGATCATGAAAAACTAGAGCAGCCATTTTTGTCCGCAGCAAACGCATGAACTGAGGTTCATGCGTTTGGAGAAGGCACGAGGAGGATTCGGCCTGAAACGCTGCGGCGTTTCCGGGCGGCCTCAGACGGAAAGGTCAGATTCCTCCGGCTACGCCTACGGAATCTGCGCATTTTCGGCGCGCATGTCGCCGAAAATGATTGCATTCGAGGCGTTCACACACCTCGAGCTCCGGGATTGCTCACTTCCTCATTGCAAATGAAATCGCCTTGATTTTTGTCCGCGCCTGCTTGCATTCGCCTGCCATATGCGCTATCATAGCCTCCGCAATTCTTTTTTGGAGGTTCTCATGAACGAAAACGGAAAACCGACCATCCTGGACGTCATGGAAGGCAAGGAAAAACAAAAGGCGAGCCGCAAAAGCTGGGTTGCGTTCGTCGAGGGCGAAGCGGTTAATTTCATGAACCAGCATGAGATCGAGAAGCTGACGCTTGACGACGGGGCCGGCAACAAAGCGAAGCTCTCGCGGCGAAAAGATAACTGCATCTTTGTGGAGTGTACGTCGTCAAACGTGCTTTGAGCGGGAACGCGTTCGTGGAACGGGCCGGATGGGGACGCCGTGAGGCTCCGCATCCCGGATCTCCGCCCTCTATTACCCCTGCCTGTCCGCCCTGTACTTCCCGGGCGGACATTTCATTTCCGCGGAGAACACCCGCGAGAACGTGCGGACATTGGTGTAGCCGACGCGGGCCGCGGCCTCTTCGACCGAAAGATCCGCGTTTTCCGTCAGCAGGGCGCACGCGCGCCGGACGCGCACCGCGTTGATGTATTTGCACAGGCCCATTTCGCCGCTGTGGCCGTAAAAAGCCGAAAGGCTGCTGACGCTCATGGAGAAGACCTCCGCGATGCGCGTGACGCCAAGGTCGGGATCCGCGAAATGTTCCTCCACATAGGCGTTAATGTCCTGAAGCAGCCGCCGCTGCCTGTCCGTGCCGACGGTCCGCACGCACGCGGCGGCTTCGCCGCACAGGGCCAGCAGACGCTCCTCGACCCCGCGCGCGGGCATCGAACGCGTGTCCAGATCCAGCAGATCCCATAGCTTGCGATTCAGCGGTTCCGACGCGACGGGCGGTTCGGACAGCACGTCGACGAACGCCGAAACCAACTGGCGGCATACGCTTTTGTACAGCAACGGGTGCAGGTCCGCGCATTCCTGGGCCGCCGCGAACACCGAACGGACGATTGACGCCGCGCGCGCCTCGTTCCCGGAGCGCAGCGCGGCCTTGAGCCGCTGCGCCTGCTCCTCCGGGAAGGGCTGCAGGTAGATGAACTCCTGCGCGGCTTTGGCGGGAACAGCGCCGAAGACCGCGACGCTGCGCTCGTTTGGCCCGATGCCGTGCGCGCATTCAAGCGCTTCGAAATACGCCTCCGAAAACCGCTCCTTGCCAAGGTGCATCGCGCTTGCCGAGAAGCGGCACAGCAGGTTCAGCTCGCGGGCCAGAAAGTCCGCGGCGAACAGCAGCCGATCTTCAATGTGGTTCAGCGACGCCTGGGGCGACCCGGAGGCCGGCAGATTGAGCAGCACGATCAGCGAATCGTCCTCCTCCAGGTATTCCGCGCGGGCCTCCTCGGGCAAAAGATCGGTCAGTATGTTCTGGATCAGGAAGCGGCCGAGAAGCGGAGACGCCTCCGCGTTTTCAAAGAACATGCCCGCGTGATCGAGTATGTCGGCGATCACGACCATGCAATACGGGTGCGGAAGGTCGATGCCCAGCATGCGCAGCGACGCTTCCGCCAGCGCCTCGCCCGGCGCGCTTTCGGTCAGCAGCGACAGCAAAAGCAGACGACGGAGCCGCGGGCTTTCGTCGATGAAAAGGCTTTTGTAGCCGTCCCGCTCTTTTTTCAGCTCCGACAGGCAGTCGAGGATCAGCTCATAGTCGCGTTTGGTCAGGCTGTCGGCCTTTTCGCTGTCGATCACCAGCATCAGCCGCTTGAGCGGCTTGTACTGCCTGCGAACGGACAGCCAGATGACCAGCAGGGAAACCAGGACAAACACAACCAGCGAGGCGATCAGGAACCTCGATAAATCGGTCACGCGGCGGTTGTACGCGTTCCTTGGCATCACAAAATAATAGATGCGGTCGCTCCTTTGGGAACGCACGGCGAAAAGCGTGCTGTCGTCGGACAGCCGCAGCGAAGCGACGCCCGTGTCGCCGTCAAGCCCGGCGGCGAGCGCGCCGACCGGCAAATCTTCCGCCTGTGCGGAGTTTAAGCGGACGCCGGAAGCGGTCAGGAGGATGCCGAAGCGCGAGGGCGTCTGCTCGTACCTGGACGGATTGAAAAAGTTTGCGATCGGCAGCGTATAGACGACCGTGACCGACCGATCTTCTTTCGTGTGGAACGAAAGCCTGTGCGACACGTAGACAAGCTGCCCCTCCTGCCAATACACGGGCTCCCGTCCCGCCCGCCCGGTGAACAGCGCCGCAAAGCCTTCCTTTGAAAGCGGCGGCGTCAGTTTGGCGGCGTAGTACGTGTCGGCGTCCGACAGCCCGGACACGCCGAGCACAACATGCTCATGCGCCACATAGACGTACATCTGGCTGAAAATATCGCCGTACAGCAGGTTGTATTGCTTGATCTGCGCGATGACGCGGTAGTAGTCCTGGTTGATGTCCTTTGACAGGCCGAACGCGATGTTGAACATGGACTTGTCCGACAGGAACGCGGTCGAAATGCTCGAAAACAGCGACAAGACGGAATCCGCCGACCGCGACAGGCGCTGCACGGCCGTGCTTTGATCCTCATGGGACTGCGTCTGCAGCATCCAGACCGCGTTTTGCGCCGGAACCACAAAAAAGCCCACCGCGAGGCTGATGATGACGACATAAGAGATCAACAACTGGACGATCAGGCCGGGCAGCCGCGCTCTGTTGCTGCGCGTTCGCTTCGCGTCGGTCGGCACGCGCCTAACCTCCTTTGTGCGATACCGCCTTTTGTGCGGTTGCGTTCATTTTACCATAGGCTGCTCCCGGCGCAAGAGTGGATCGCGCGATTTTTCCCCGCCAGAAAAAATGTCCTGCGCGAAAGTCAGCCGCCGCCCGCTTTTCGCGAAAGATTCCGTCTGGCGTGCGCGCCTTAAAAAAATTGTCCTGTTCCTCGCGCGCGAAGGGCGTTATTCCGCCGCGCCAGGCGCGCCGCGTGAAGAATTGTCTCTTGCCCGGCGCGACGGGGGTTTGCTATATTACACGCGGAAGCAACGCGGCACGAACGGAAAGGGGCTGGCGCCATGGGCGGGCTTGCGCGCGCGCACGCCAAAGCGAAGGATTCCCTCAGGCGCGAAGGATGGCGGCATAATATCCGCGCCCATTGGGATCTGTATCTGATGGCGCTGCCGGCCGTCGCGTACTATCTGATTTTCCATTACGGGCCGATGGTCGGCGTGCAGATCGCCTTTCGCGATTACGTAGCCTCGAAGGGCATCTGGAACAGCGCGTTTGTCGGCATGAAGCATTTCAACCGGTTTTTTCAGTCGTACCAGTTCGGCCAGTTGATCCAGAACACGCTGTCCGTCAGCGTGTACGCGCTGCTGGTCGGTTTTCCGTTCCCCATTTTTCTGGCGCTGATGCTCAACGAGGTCGGCAACCGGCGGTTTAAAAAAGTCGTGCAGATGGTCACCTACGCGCCGCACTTTATTTCGTTGGTCGTGATCGTCGCGATGCTGCACCTGTTCTTCGGCGAGAGTTCCGGCTTCATCAACAACCTGCGCACCTCTATGGGCCTTCCGCGCACGGCGTTTCTGGGCGGCCCGCAATACTTCCGGCACATGTATGTCTGGTCCGGCGTCTGGCAGGGCGTCGGCTGGAACTCGATCATCTTCATCTCCGCGCTGGCCGGGGTGCCGACCGAGCTGCATGAGGCCGCGCGCGTCGAAGGCGCGAACAAGCTACAGCGCGTCCGATTCATCGACCTGCCACACATCATGCCCACGGCGATCACGATGCTGATTCTCAACACCGGCAGCATCCTGTCCGTCGGGTTTGAAAAGGCGTTTCTGTTGCAGAACCAGCAAAACATGCGCGCCTCGCAGGTCATTTCGACTTATGTCTACAGCATGGGCCTTGAAAAGGGGCAGTTCAGCTTCTCCGCCGCGGTCGGGCTGTTCAACTCGGTGATCACGTTCGTCGTGCTGATCATCGTCAACCAGATCGCCAAGAAGGTCAGCCAGGTCAGCCTGTGGTAAAAGAGGGGATCGGCATGAACAATGCAACGGCAACCGGCGCGCCGCCGCGGGACAACCGAATCAAGCCGCCGCGCGTGGACAGGGTCGTCGACGCGGTCAACTACGCGCTGCTGTCGGTCGTGCTGCTGATCGTCGCCTATCCTCTGATCTTTGTGCTCAGCGCTTCCGTCAGCGACCCGCAGGCCGTGGCGGCCGGCAAGATGGTGCTGTGGCCGGTCGGGCTGAACTTTCTCGGCTACGAAAAAATCCTCGGCTTCAAAAACATCTGGGTCGGCTACCGCAACACGATCCTCTACACGATCACCGGCACGTCGATCAACCTGGTCATGACGATCCTGTTCGCCTTCCCGCTGTCGCGCGAGAATTTCAAGGCGCGCGGCATCCTCACGCTGATGATTACGATCACGATGTTCTTTTCGGGCGGCATGATCCCCTCGTATCTCGTCGTCAAGGGGCTTGGGCTGCTCAACAGGATATGGGCCGTGCTGCTGCCGGTGGCGCTCAACACCTGGAACGTCATCATCACCCGCACCTATTTCCAGACCAACATTCCAAAAGAGCTGCACGAGGCCGCCGCGATCGACGGCTGCAACGACACGCGGTTTCTTTTGCGCATCGTCATTCCGCTGTCGATGCCGGTGTTGGCCGTCATGGTGCTGTACTACGCCTCCGGCCACTGGAACAGCTACTTTAACGCGATGCTGTATTTGCAGGACGAAACCAGGTTCCCGCTGCAACTTTTCCTCAGGCGGATTTTCATCCAGAACCAGCTCGACATCATCTCCACCGACCCGCAGGCGATCCTCGAACAGCAAAGGCTGGCCGGCCTGATCAAGTATTGCGTGATCGTGGTGTCCACATTCCCGATGCTGATCCTGTACCCGTTCATCCAAAAACACTTCGTCAAAGGCGTGATGGTCGGGTCGGTCAAGGGTTGATTCTTACGGCCTTTTGGCTGTAAAATAGAAATTGGAGGGATCCTTATGAACCGGAAACGCTTGCTTGCTCTCGCGCTGTGCTGCCTGATGACGCTTGGCGCGTGCTCTCTCGCGCAGGCGCAAAGCGACCCGAATTTCAACCCGGAAGGCTATCCCGTGTTCAAGGAGCCGGTCACGATGTCCATGTGGGGCGTGCTGCACACCTGGGCGACCGAGGACTGGGTCAACAACGCCGCGATGAAAAAAATGGAAGAGCTGACCAACATCAAATGGGACTACACGATGATGGTCAACGACGGCTACCCGGAGAAGACCGCGCTGATGCTCGCCAGCGGCGATCTGCCCGAGGTGCTGTTCCGCGTCAACCTCTCCGCCGACCAGATCACCCGCGAGGGCAACGCGGGCACGCTGATCCCGCTGCAGGATCTGATCCCGCTGTACATGCCGAACCTCACCAAGCTCTTTGACATCCGTCCGGGCCTCAGGGAAGCGATCACCGACGCCGACGGCAACATCTTCGCGCTGCCGCAGGTCACCGGCAATATCGTCACCTACCACTTCGTCATCAGCAACAAATGGCTGGAACGCGTCGGCCTGCCGATGCCGAACACCGCCGACGAGATGTATACCATGCTCAAGGCGTTCAAGGAGCAGGACGCGAACGGTAACGGCGACCCGAACGACGAAATTCCGTTCTCCGTGGTCGGATTCAACCACCTGCGCGGACTGATGGGCGGGTTCGGCCTGCTGATGCACGACGGCTTGAACGACATGTTCGTCTATCCCGGCACGACCGAGGTGCAGTACGCGCCGATCCAGCCGGGCTTCAAGGACGCGATGCTGTTCTTCCATAAGCTGTACGCCGAAGGGCTGCTCGACCCTGAATTCCTCGTACAGGACGCGGCCGCGCTGACCACCAAGGGCAACGAATACCGCCTCGGCATGACCTACACGCCCGGCGCGTTCACGACGGTCGGCGACGCGCTGCACTTTGAGTACGACGGCATGGAGCCGCTGATCAACCAGAACGGCGACCGGATGATCGTGGGCAACAACCCGGCGGGCATCGGCAAGTTCGCGATCACCAGAAACTGTAAGTACCCGGAAGCCGCGCTTCGCTGGGTGGACTACCTGTACAGCGAAGAAGGCACGATCCTCGCCTGGGCCGGCGTGGAGAACGAAATTTACCGCTGGATCGACGACACCACCTGGGAATGGATGCTGCCCGAAGGGTCGGATGTCTCGCTCGTCACCTTCCGCGCGAACAACACCATTCAGGGCGGCCTCGGCTATCCGTCCGCGGATCCGTCGCTGTTCCCGGGCAATTTTTGGGCGCACCAGACCAACGAGCTGGAAAACAGCCTGATCACCGAAAAGCGCATCCCCGCGTCGAAGTACGCGCAGCAGGCGTTCCCGGGCGTCATGTTCTCCAGCGCCGAACAGGAAGAAATCGCCTTCGCGATGGCCGACATCAAGAACTACATGCTGCAGTCCGTCGCGGACTTCATCACCGGCGTCGCGGACATTGAATCCGGCTGGGACGCGTATGTCGAAACCATCCGGTCGATGGGCATCGACGGCGTGGTCAAGATCTACCAGGCGAAATACGACGGGATTCAGAAGTAATCCCAATTCCAAACCTTACCGCATCGTCGCGGCGGATCTTTTTCCATACGGCGTTGTCGCTCTCCACTCGGCGTAGCGCTGCTACGCCTCGTTCCGGCTCCTAGCCGGATGAAAAAATCTCTCGCCGCTTTGGATGCGTTAAG
>JAVBOQ010000278.1:0-9887 GCA_031550455.1 Eubacteriales bacterium | reverse complement strand
AAGCACGCTGTCGGGCATTCTGTGCTCGGCCAGCGGGCTTTCGGGCGTCAGCAGCGCGGCCTCCGCCAAAGGCGTCGACGGCCTGGCCCACGGTTCGCACGCCTTGAACCGCCTGTACACCTGGCCGATCAGCCGGTACGTCGCCGGGTTCAGCCGTCCGTCCGGCTCCAACTGGTCGCCGACGGAGCAGGCGCAGCCGAACGCCAGCATCCGAAACGCCTCAAACTCCAACGCGGCCAGGTTCTTCAGCGAGTGAAAGTCGCCCCAGCTTGTGTGGAACTTGCCGGTCATGCCCAGGCAGTCCAGCCCGAGCTTTCGCGCGTACCGCACGGTCGTCGGGAAATGCAGGTAGCCCCAGCCGCCGCTCGGCAGGCTTTCCAGCTCGAAATGAGAGAAGCTGTCCGCGCTCGCGCGGGTGCAGGGGCCGATGTGGCCGGCGTTGTAGAAAATCGTGCAGTCCGGGCTGAACCGCCGCACCAGCACGGTCATGTCCGCCTTGAACCCGTCCATCGACCGCTTCGCGAACGCGCGCACCGCCGCCTCGTCCCGCATGTCGACGCCCTCGGCGCGCATCTTCCCGCGGCAGGCGGCGCACAGGCACGGCCGGATGCCGACGATGTCGAAAAAGACGCCGTCCAACTCAGGCCCGAGCAACGATACGATCTCCTCGGTCTGCGCCATCAGAAACGCGCGGTAGCCGGTGTTGACGCACAGCGACTGATAAAACCCGGCTTCGGTAAACGGCGGGCCTTCGTGCGCGCCGTCCGCCTTTCGAATCAGCCAGTCCGGGTGCCCGTTCGCGGAGAAATAATCCCACTGCACCGTGATGTAGATCGGCGCACGGATGCCGGCCCCGTGCAGCGCGCGGACCTGCTCGATCAGCATGTTTTTGTTTTGCAACGTCGGATGCACGCGCTCCGGGAACGCCTTGGAATCGTAGTACAGGTATCCGTGATGGCAGCGGGCGAACACCGTCACCGACGATACGTCCGCCTCTTTCGCCGTCCGCGCGAATGCCTCGGCGTCAAACCGCGCGCCGACGTCCGGGATGTCCGGCGACGTGTGAAAATCCAGGTGGATCTGCCGGGGAGAAAGCATGTCCATACGGGGTACCTCCGATGCGGTTGGGCGGAAGGGGGAGGAGAGAAAAGGGAAAAAAGACGTCTACTTTCTTTTCAGGGGAAAAGAAAGTAGCAAAGAAAAGCCATCTTTGGCTGTATTAACCCCAAGCAGGGTTTCCAAAGGGGCTTAGCCCCTTTGGCGGAGGTCCAGGAGGCGGAGCCTCCTGGCGTCCCCCCCGCTACCCTTCCACGATCACCCGGAACGTCCCCGGCGCGCAGGCCTGTTCGAACGCCTGCTGGATGTCTTCGAACGGGAACCTGTGGGCGATCAGCGGCTTGACGTCGATCAGGCCGAAGGACAGCATCCGGTTCGCCTTGAAAAAGTCCTGGGCGTTCGGGCTGATCGACCCGGTCAGCGTCATCTCGGTGCCGTGGAGCATCTGCGGGCTGACCTCGGTCGGCGCGTCCGGGTGCATCGAGCTGTACTGGATCATCCGCCCGCCCGGGCCGACCATCGCGATCGCCTGCGGCACGACGGCGGCCACCGCGGTCGTGTTGAACACAACGTCCGCGCCGCGCCCGTCGGTCAGGTTCTTGACAAACGCGACCGGGTCGGTCTCCATCGGGTTGATCGCGATGTCCGCGCCGGACGAAATCGCCAGCGCGCGGCGGCCTTCGTCCACCTCGCTCATGACGACGCGCGCGCCCTTGCGCTTGGCGAGCATCACATGCAGTTGGCCCATGATGCCGCCGCCGATGACGACGACGTCCTCGGAAAACTCGATCTTCGCGTGCTCGACACTGTGCACGCAGCAGGCGAGCGGCTCGGTCAGGCTGGCCTCTTCAAAGCTTAACGTGTCCGGGATCTTAAACAGCGCGTCGGTGTTGACGACGATGTAGTCGCAAAGGCCGCCCGGGCCCGGAAAAAACCCTTCGCGCGTCGGCTTTTTTTGCGCGCGGACACACATGTTCGTGCGGCCGATGCGGCAGTTGTAGCACTCGCCGCAGCTATACAGAAGCCGCACCGCCACGCGGTCGCCGACCGCCCACATCTTCACATTGACGCCCTCACCGAGCGCCGCGACCTCGCCTGACACCTCATGCCCGCCGGTAAACGGCAGCGGCAGCTTCATGCCGCCCCGGAACACGCGCTGTTCGAGCGTGCAAAGCGCGACCGCGCGCACGCGCACCAGCGCCTCGCCGCGCCGCAGATCCGGCGTTTCCACCGCGAGAACCTTCGCTTCCTTCGGCCCGACGACGGCCGCAGTCCTGATCTGAATCGACATGCAAACCCTTCCTCTCGTGTGGTGTCAGGACAGCATCGCAAGCGCCTGTTCCACCGACGCGCCTTCGTGGATGATCGCGGCGATCGCGGCGCAGACCGCGCCGACGTTCGGATGGCGGTAGATGTTGCGGCCCATGATGATGCCCTTCGCGCCGTTGTCGAGCGCGCCGCGGATGCTTTCGAAAATCTCCGCCTCGCCCTTCGCCTTGCCGCCGCCCAATACCAGGATCGGCGCGTAGCAGTTGGCGACGACCTCGCGGAACCGCTCGCTGCCGACATACTCGGCCTTGATGAAGTCCGCGCCGAGCTCCGCGCCCTGGCGGCAGGCGAAGCTCATGTGCTCGACCGACCGCGTGTCGATCCCTTCGTGCTTTTCAAAGCCGAACGGCAGCATTTCCGCGCCGAGCGGCAGGTTGTACCGGTCGCAGTCCGCCGCCAGCGCCGCCAGATATTTCAGCGTTTGCTCGTTTTCCGCGCTGCCCGGGTAGCCCATGCACAGCATCGCGTCCGCGCCGACCCGAACCGCGTCCTCCGCGCCGTACAGGCACTCGAGCTCCGCCATCGGCTTTCGGATCGCCGAAATGCCGCCGTCCGCGCGCATGATCAGCCCGGCGCTTCCGAATTCCTTCTGAAACCGCTTGATCATCCCGTAGGTGGTCAGGTACGCGTCGACACCGGCCGCGCGCGATTCGACAATCAGCCGCGCCGGGTCGGTAAGGTCGGGCGAGGGCATCATCGCCGCGTGGTCCATCGCCAGAATAAACGATTTTCCATCGTTCCGGAACAGGTTGTGCATTCTTCTCTTCATCGGTCGTTCACTCTTTCCCTGCGCTCTTCGCAGCGTTATACAACCCGATCAGCACGTTGCCGATTTGAACCGACTGCTCCGCAACCAGATGCTTGTGCTCGTTTGGAAAAAACCGGCCGGACTGCTGCGCCTCAAACGTCAGGTCGCCGTCGTACCCGATCTCCGCGAGGCCCGCCATCGCGTCCGCCCAGTCTATGTTGCCAAAGAACGGCAGCAGGTGATCGTCCGACACGCCGCGGTTGTCCGCGATGTGAACCGCCTGAAGCCGTTTTCCGATCGCGCGAAGGTTCTGCCGGTGGAACCCGCCCGTCAGATTCGCGTGGCCGAAATCGTAGCAGATCCCGACCGAACGCGCGTCGCCGAACGCGTCCACAAGCGCGACGAGCTCCCGCGCGTCGGCGCAGAAAATCCGCTGATACGGCGCGGACTTATACTCAAAATCATTCTCCAGCGCGATGCCGACGCCGGCCTTTTTCGCCGTCTTGACGTGCTTCGCGTAATATTCAAGATTCATGTCGAGCGACGCGCGCATGTCCGGCCCCACACCATAAACGGTTGACGGGTGCGTCACCGCCCATTTGACGCCGAGCATGCCCGACGCGACGATCGCCCGCTCGATCAGCGGCTCGTATACCGCCGCCTTTTCCGCCGCGCCCTGCGCGAACAGATCATAGTACGGCAGGTGCGACTGCGCGAACGTGATCCCGCACGCCGCGCCCAGCGCTTCGATCTCGCGCAGGTACGCCTCCCAGCCGTCGCCGCGCAGCCGCGACGCGGGGTTCATCATCTCGCAAAAATTGATGTCCAGCACCCGGTAGCCCGCCTCAGCGCAGACCCGGATGCAAAAGTCAAAAGTGTTCCGCCCGGTTTCGCCGGTAAAAGCGCAGAGGTTCGTCGAAGTGGATAAGCGCGTGGGAATCACTCCTTTGGGAGGGAGGGACGCCAAGGGGTTTCACCCCTTGGATCCCCACTTAAGGGATTTCATCCCTTAAGAATCCCCTCTTGGGGCTGGCAGGTTACACAACCCATCCGCCCCCAAGCAGGGTTTCCAAAGGGGTTTAACCCCTTTGGTGGGTAGTCTGGAGGGCAAAGCCCTCCAGCGCCCCTCTCCGTTCTTCCCCTTACGGGTTCGCCTTGTTGTAATCCGCGAGCAGTGCGTTCAGCTCTTCCGCCATGATCTCGAGGGTCTCCTCGACGGTCATGCCCTGGTCGAGCATCGTGCTGATGTTGTCGGCGATCGCGTTATAGAAATCGATCGACGGCCCGACGGTGACGCTCGACATCGTTTCGGGCGTCTGCATCAACTGCTGCATCGCGACCTCGGCGATCGGCTTTTCGGTGATCAGCGCCTTGTACGCTTCCGCTTCCGCCGCGCCGACGTTGACCGGGATGTAACCGGTGCCGACCGCGAAATCAGCCTGCACCGCGGCCGAGGTCAGGTACTTGACCAGTTCCCAGGCGGCCGCCTTCTGCGCGTCATCGCCCTTGTCGAACATGAACACGCCCGCGCCGGAGGTCGTCGCGCCGTAGGCCGCCGCGTCGGTGACGCGCGGATAGAACGCCACGCCCAGCTCAAACTTGTCGCCGATCGTCGCCAAGAGGCTCGTCGTGTTCGAGGAGGACGTCGGCAGCAGCGCGAGCTGGCCCGCGACGAACATGTCCGTCGTGCCGGAACCCTGGTTCAACAGCGCGCCCGCGTCGTACATCGCCTTCCACTCGGTCAGGAACGTCTGGAGCGAGCCGTCTTCGATGCAGGCGAGCTGCGTCGCGCGCGCCTGCGACCCGTTCATGTTGTCGACGACGTACGCGCCCATCTGGCCGATCCAGTTGGCCAGCGTCGGCGTGTTCGGCACGGAGGCCATCGCGTAAACCTTCTGCCCGTCGGCGGTCTGCGCCGGCAGCTTCCCGGCGAGCGCCGCGATCTCCGCGAACGTCGTCGGCACGGCGACGCCGGCCGCGTCGAGCATCGTCTTGTTGTAGTACATCACCGTCGTCGAGGCCGAGAACGGCAGGCCGAGCTGCGCGCCTGCGTAGTTCCAGCCGAGCAGCGGCGCCTTGAGGATCTGGCCGAGGTCGTATTCGGTGTCAACCTTCAGCACGTCGTCAACCGTGTAGGCCGCGCCGGACGTCGCGTACGTGATCTTGCCGGTCGCGTCGATCTGCATCACGTCGGGCAGGCTCTTCGTGTCGCCCGAAGTCAGCACGCTGTTGAGCTTCGCGGTGGCGTCCGAGTATTTCCCCTGGAAAACCGCCTCGACCGCGATGCCCTTTTCCACGCCGATCGTATCGTTGAAGTCCTTGATGTACTTCTCCATCAGTGTTCCGGCCGATTCCGACATCGAGTGCCAGAACACGATCGAAACCGGGTCGGCCGCCTGCGCGGTCATCGGTACCAGCGACAGTGCCATCAGCGCGATCAACAGCCAGGCAAATCCCTTTTTCATGGCGAAAAGCCCTCCTTTTATTCAACCGGCGGCGTGTCCGCCGGCGCGGTACGGGGTTGTGGGGACGAAGGGACGCCAAAGGGCTCCGCCCTTTGGAATCCCGCTTAAGGGCCAGTGGCCCTTAAGAATCCCTTCTTAGGGTGTGATGCAACAAAACGCCATCCCGCCGTGAGGCGAAAAAGACGGGATTCCAAAGGGCCGAAGGTCCTTTGGCAGGGTCTGGGACGGAGTCCCAGCGTCCCTTCTCCCCCTCCATTACCCCACCAGCGCGCCCGCCGTCATCCCCTTGACAAAGTTTCTGCGCAGGAACAGGAACAGCACGAACGCGGGCCCGAGCGTCAGCGCGACACCTCCAAGGATCAGGAAGTAGTTCGTGCCGTCGAGCGTCGTCAGCATCGTGATGCCGACCTGGATCGTCCGCATGTCGTTTCGGTTGGTGACGAGCAGCGGCCACAGGTACGCATTCCACTGCGTGACGAAGCTCTGGACGAACAGCGTCAGCACGACGGGCCGCGCGATCGGCAGCAGAATGCTCGACAGAAACCGGAAATCGCCGCAGCCGTCGATGATCGCGGCCTCGCGGAGCGCCTTCGGCAGCGTCTTAAAGTTCTGGCGCAGCATGAACATCTGCGTCGCGCCGACGAACGACGTCACGGCCATGCCGAGGTAGGTGTCCAGGAGGCCAAGCTTCGTCACCGTCAGGTAGTTGGTGACGATCAGCGTGTCGCCGGGCAGCATCATCGTGCCGAGGATCACCATGAACAGCGCTTTTTTTCCGCGGAACTCGTAGAACACGAACGCGTACGACGCCATCACCGCGAACGCGAGCCGCACCACCGTCGCCAGCGTCGCGACAACCAGCGAGTTATACATAAAACGAAACAGCGGCATCATGGATAGCGCGTCTTTAAAATTTTGCAGGTACGAAAAATTTTTCGGGAACACCGTCGGTGGGTACGCGGCAAACTCCGCGGGCGTCTTGAACGCGCCGAAGATGCCGTACACGACCGGGAACACGATCACACAGCCGACCGCAAGCGCGACGACCGTCGCCGCCAAGTCCAGAAACCGGATCCTCATTCTGCGCGTCATCATTCGTAATGCACCGTCCTATGTTCCAGCGCGAACGCCAGTACAGTCAGCCCAAACGTCAGCAGAAACGCGACAATGCTGACGCACGAGGCGAGGCTGTAGTTGGACGAGCCGTAGCCGGACGTGTACATCAGGTAGATCAGCGTCGTCGTCGACCGCGCCGGGCCGCCCTGGGTGATGATCATCACCGGGCCCGAGGTCATCATCGCCAGCACCATGTTCGTGCAGACGACGTACAGGATCGTCGGCGTCACCAGCGGGATCTGGATGCGGAAAAGCCGCCTGAAAAAACCCGCGCCGTCGATCGTCGCGGCCTCGATCAACTGATCGGGAAGCCCGCGCAGCGCCGACAGGAACAGCAGAAAGTCAAACGCGACGCCCATCCAAACCGTCACCTGCAAAATACCGAACAGCGCCGCGTGCCGGTCGGTATACCAGCCGACGTTCAAGCCCAGCAGGTGGTTGAAATACCCGACGGTCGGGTTGAGCAGCACCTTGAAGATCATCGCCGCGATCGACATCGAGATGGCCATCGGCAGCGTGAACATCGTTTCGTAGATCATGCCGAGCCGCCGCTTCTTGTTGGCCAAAAGCGCCAGCCCCAGCGTGATCGCGAGCGTCAGCGGCACGTTGTACAGCGTCAGCTTCAGCGAGTTCATCAGCGCGGTCGTGAACACAGATTTCGAGAACAGGCTTTTGAAGTTCTCAAGCCCCGCGTACCCGGTTATCTGGCCTTTGAAATTGACGACGCTGAAACTGTATAAGAATGTCTTGATAAACGGATAATATACGAAGGCGACGGAGAATACGAAAATCGGCAGCAAAAACAGATAGGGCCGGACGCTCTTTGAAAAACCGGGGCTCCGCCTGATCACGCCCCGGCCGGCCGGAACCGCCGCGGATGCAGACCTCATCAACAACACCTTCTTCACTGCAGACGCAGTCCGCCGCGCACCGGATACGCGAATGAATGCGTATGCGTACGATCCGAAAAAATAGTACCACCGCACGCCGCTTTTGTCAAACGTCCGGCGACCCTCCAATGGCGCATATCTTTGGCCAAAGAGCGCAGGAAAACGCCGTCCGCGCGCCGAAAAATACGGCGATCCTTGTCTGATTCGCATAATGTCACACATGATTGGCGGCTTTTCCATGACCGGCGTGACCGGGGACAGCGCAACGCGTACCGGATCGGCGAAGAAGGATGACGCACCCGCAAATCCTGTCCGGCAGCCATGCTTTAACACGGTGCGCCTGACGGGCAGTGCGCCGGACGACGTGATCCGCGCCATGATCGGCCACGCGTACGCGGTGGTGGTGTGCAGGCTGCCGAAACGGGCGCAAAGAGAACTGTCCGGGTCAACCGCCTGATCCTCTCCGCGGGCCACGCTGCGCGTTGCATGGCTGTCCGCTCTTTTCTCCACAATCGACGGCATTTGCACGTGGTCTTCGTCAAATCTGCAATATACCCGCACGATTCTTTCAATTTCGCATATTTTCTTTCGCGTTTTCGGTTGACTTCGCCGCGTATCCGGCATATAATGGCCATAATTTCGTCATATCGTGGATTTTTATACGCTGGCAGGAGGATCACAATGGCTACGACCGCTTACAACCCATACGAAAACGCGCAGATCCAGTTTGACAACGTGGCAAACACCTTAAACCTCGATTCAGGCACGCGCGGGCTGCTCCGGCAGGCGATGAAGGAGATCCATTTTACGATTCCGGTCCGGATGGACGACGGCACAACCCGCGTGTTCAACGCGTTTCGCGTCAAGCATAACGACGCCCGCGGCCCGGCGAAGGGCGGCATCCGGTTCCACCCGCACGAGACGGCCGACACCGTGCGCGCGCTGGCGATGTGGATGACCTGGAAATGCGCGGTCGTCGACATCCCGCTCGGCGGCGGCAAGGGCGGCGTCATCTGCGACCCGCACAACCTGTCGCAGGCGGAGCAGGAGCGCCTCTGCCGCGGCTATGTGCGCGGGCTGCACAGCCTGCTCGGCCCGAACGTCGACGTGCCCGCGCCGGACGTCATGACGAACGGGCAGCACATGGTCTGGATGCTGGACGAATACGAAACGCTGATGGCGGGCCGCTACCCGGGCGTCATCACGGGCAAGCCCGTCGGCATGGGCGGCTCGCTCGGCCGCACCGAGGCCACCGGCTACGGCGTGATCTACGTGCTGGCCGACCTCCTCAAGCGGATGAACATCGACATCAACGGCACGGCGGCCAGCATTCAGGGTTTCGGCAACGTCGCCGAATACGCCGCGCGGATGTACGCGGACCTGGGCGGCACGGTCGCCGCCGTCTCCTGCTGGAACCAGGCCGACGCGAAAGCCTATACGTTCAAAAAGCCCGGCGGCTGCAACGTCGCGGAGCTTGCCTCGATCAAGGACAAATATGGCAGCATCGACAAGGACAAGGCGCGCGCGCTCGGGTATGAGCTGCTGCCCGGCGAGGCGTGGCTCTCGCAGGATGTCGACATCCTGATCCCCGCCGCGCTCGAAAACCAGATCACGCCGGCGGTATTCCCGAGCGTCTCAAAGCAGGTCAGGATCATCTGCGAGGCCGCCAACGGCCCGACGACGCCCGATTGCGACCCGCTGATCAAGGCGCGCGGCATCACGATTCTGCCGGACTTCCTCTGCAACGCAGGCGGTGTCACCTGCAGCTACTTCGAGCAGGTGCAGTGCAACATGAACTATTTCTGGGATAAAATCGAAGTGCTGGAAAAGCTCGAATATGTGATGACCAAAGCGTTCCGCGCGGTGTACGACCTCGCGGCCGAAAAGAACCTGTACATGCGCGACGCGGCCTATGTCATTGCGATCAACCGCGTGGCCAGCGCGGCGAAGATGCGCGGGTGGGTGTGAGCGCGGGGCAACCGCATGAACTGAGGTTCATGCGGTTGGAGGAGGCGCTTCGCGATTCATGCGTAAGCCCTGTATTTTCCATGGAAGCACATTGACATTCTGCTGGAAAAATGTTATCCTGAGGCACCATACAGAAGAAAGGGTGTTCTCACAATGAAGCGCTTGGTTTGTTTATTCCTCTTTGTGGTTCTGCTCACCGCTAGCCTCGCGGCCCTTGCGGACGGCCTGAAGCCCGCTTTCCTTGGCGGCTCTGACTGGTCCGTGTTTGACAACGACGCGTTCAAACCCAACGGCATCAAGTCCGAAACCTTGCCG
>JAVBOQ010000294.1:0-2550 GCA_031550455.1 Eubacteriales bacterium | reverse complement strand
CCGAGCTGGTCGGACGCGCCGCGCCCTCCAATTTCGGTGTCGGTTTCGTAGCCCTGATACGGGTCGAACGTCCAGTTGGCCCGGTTGCCGACGCCGACGGTGTCGATGTGGCCGTCGTAGGCGATCAGCTTTTCACCGCTGCCCATGAAGCCCAGCACGTTGCCCATGCCGTCGATTCTGACCTCGTCAAAGCCGACCTTTTCCATTTCGAGCGCGATGCGCCGGACGACGCCTTCCTCTAAGCAGCTCTCGCCCGGGATGGCGATCAGGTCGCGCAGAAATCTGGTCATGTCGGCCTGATACGCCTCCGCCGCCTTCTTGATCGTCGCGAAATCCATTATGTCGTCCCCCTTATTTCATTTCCGGGAGCGGGTATGCGCCGTCCCAGCAAACGGCCCGGTAGTTGTCGGGGTCGGTGTCTCCCTCGGTTGAAAACAGCAGCACGGTCGAATCGCCATCCAGCCCGACCGCCTCGCGGAAATCGCGCAGCGCGTCGAACCGCATCGCAGCCGCGAGCAGACCCAGCCCGACCGCGCCGCTCTCGCCGGAGACGACGCGCGGGTCGCCGGACAGCGGCGCGCCCAGGACGCGCATGCCGTACGCCGCCACCCAGTCCGGGCAGGAGACGAAAAAACGCGTGTGGTTTTTCAGGATGTCGAACGACAGCGTGTTCGGCTCGCCGCAGGCAAGCCCGGCCATGATCGTCGGCATGTCGCCGCCCACGGCGCGGATGGAGCCGTCGGCAGCTTTGGCGGATCTGTACAGGCACGCGGCCTCGTCCGCTTCGACGACGACGACGACCGGCGGGTTTTCCGGGTACGGGTTCTGAAAATATCCCTGCACGGCCCCGGCGAGCGAACCGACGCCCGCCTGCACGACGATGTGCGTCGGTCGCTTGCCGAGCTGTTCCGCGGCCTCGGCCGCCATCGTGCCGTATCCCTGCATGATCCACGACGGGATCTTTTCATAGCCGTCCCAGGCGGTGTCCTGCACCATGACGCCGTTCGGCGTCGCGGCGGCCGCGGCGGCCGCGATGCGGACGCACTCGTCATAGTTCGCGTCCTCGATTGAGGCAGTCGCTCCTTCCTTGCGGATGTTTTCGAGCCGCACGCGCTGCGATCCCTTGGGCATGTAGACGACGGCCTTCTGGCCGAGCCGGGCGGCTGCCCAGGCGACGCCGCGCCCGTGGTTGCCGTCGGTCGCTGTGAAGAACGTCGCCCGGCCGAACTCGCGGCGCAGCGCGTCGCCGGTCAGAAACTGAAAGTCAACGTCCGCGATGTCCCTGCCGACCCGCTCCGCGATGTGCCGCGCCATCGCGTACGACCCGCCGAGCACCTTAAACGCGTTCAGACCGAACCGGTAGCTCTCGTCCTTGACATGCACCTGCGCAAGCCCGAGCCGCGCGGCGAGGTTCGGAAGGCCCGCAAGCGGCGTCTCCCGGTACATCGGAAAGCTCCGGTGGAACGCGCGCGCCTTTTGCACCTCGGACAGCGCCATGATCGAAAGGCGTCCGTCGTCACACTTGGGCATCCGGTTTTCCACCCATTCAATCCTGCCCATTGCCTTTGGCCTCCTTCGCGTCGAAATAGGTATACATCGTGTATTTCGATATGCCGAAGAATTTCGAGATCTTGTCGCCGGCCCGCGTGATCAGGAACGCGCCCGCGTCGTTTAAGAACTGAACGGCGCGCTGCTTGTCCTCTTTGGTCATCAACGAAACCGGCCTGCCGATTTTTTCGACCGACTGCTCGAGAAGCTGATCCAGGAGGTCGTTGACGTTCGTCGGGATCGGCTGCGGCTCCGTCGCCCCGTCCGCGCCGCCGAGCAGTTGCCGGACCGCCTGTTCCATCCGCGTCAAGCCGGAAAGGTCATAGTTGATCGACAGGATGCCGGTCGCGCGGCCCGCGCCGTCCCGCATAAAAATCGTGGACGAGCGAAGCCGCCGCCCGTCGCGCGCGCGGGTGCAGTAGCAGAGGCGATCGTCCGTCTGTCCGCCGCGCAGCGCTTCCAGCACCACCTGCGACGGCCCGTCGCCGACCGAACGCCCCGAGACATGCCCGTTCTCGATCGCGACGATCGTATGGTCGTGATCCGCGCCGGAAAGGTCGTGCACGACGATTTCACAGTCGCGGCCAAACTGCGCGGCGAGGCCTTTCGCAACCCTTTTAAGGAAGTCAAGCCGAAGCGCCTCGTCCAACGCCGATCCGCCCCTTTCCATTTTCATCGCCATCATACCATGGTTTCACCGAAAAGCAAGTGAAAACCAAAATTGTTTTTAGCATACACAAAATATATTTTAGCGCCAGGCTTGCATTCTGTTTTTGTTGATGTTAGACTAATATCATATGATCGTATGTCTCGCGACGGAAAGGATGACGGGGGATGAATGACCGAATGACGCCCATTCCGTTCGGGGATCTGATGCGCTGGGCGATGACGGAGAAGGACGCGATTTTTGGCGTTCGGAGCGCGTTTCAGGCGAAGGACAAAGCGCTCGCGCTGTTTGGCGAGGCGATGGAGACGCCCTTTGGACCGGCAGCCGGGCCGCAC
>JAVBOQ010000100.1:0-6283 GCA_031550455.1 Eubacteriales bacterium | reverse complement strand
GCGAGGTGGGATAAGGGAGAGGGACGCAAGGAGGCCAACCGGCCCTACCCCGCCGCCCTCTCCAAAAACGCTCTGACCTGTGCCTCCGTGACCCCGACGCCCTCGACCGCATCCAGCCGTATCGCGCCGCAGACGAGCGTCGGGACGGCCCAGACCTTGTTTTGATCATAGGCGTACGCGTTGGCGGCGGCCTGTTCGTTTGCGAACCGGCCGCTTTCGATCGCTTCCCGGAACGCCAAGCCATTCAGGCCAACATCCTCGGCGCATTTTGCGAGCGTGTCCAATGCGTCGACCGGTCTGCGTTCGTCGAACTGCGCGCGGTACAGCCGCTCGTGGTAGGCGAGTTCGTCGCCGCCCGCCGCGCGGGCGAACAGCGCGCCCTGCACCGCGAGGTCGGCGTACGGCGTGTGCCACGGCTCTTCGGTCTTCGGATGCGCCTCGATCGGCCGCCACAGGACGCGCGCGCCGGGAAACCGCGGCAGCATCGCCATCAGCAGCTTGTGCCCGCGGTAGCAGTACGGGCAGGTATGGTCAAAAAACACTTCAATCACCGGCATGGTACGCGCCTCCTCTGTATGCAGCCCTGATCGGGGTTCCGCAGAGGTATTATAGCACATACCCAAAGTTCGCGCTCAATCCTTTCCCGCGAACATGCCGGCCAGACCCCGGATCACCTCGGCGATCATCGCGGTCGCGACCGCCCACCAGAACCCGTCGATCGCGAACCCGGGCATCCAGGACGCGGCCAGCAGCACGAACAGCGCGTCGACCACAAAGCCGAGAATGCCGAACGTCAGGCAGTTAAACGGCGTCAGGATCAGCTTGGCGACAGGGCGGATCACAAGGTAGATCAGCGCGAGAATCAGCCCGGCGAGCCATGCCGTCACCGCGTTTTGCGTGTGTACGCCGGGCAGCAGCCACGCCGCGACAGGCAGCGAAAGCGCGCTGCCCGCGAATCGGTACAGGGTTCCTCTCACGGCGCATTCCTCCTTTCGCCAAGGCGGCGCACAGTCACGCGCACGCCGTCGCTCTCAATGTCCGCGAGCGGCTCGCCGGCATTGCTTTCGCCAAGTCCGCGCACGAGCCGCAATAGCTCCGCCGGATAGTTTGGCAGCCCGACGCGCGGCAGAATCAGCGCGCACAGGTCCGCGGCCGACTCCAGCGCGTCTGCCAACACATACAGCGGAAGCGGCACGGCCAGCCGGATTTTTTCATGCCGGATGCGGACGATCCAAAGCCCGCCCTTATTCCACATACACGCGCACAAACGCCTGCGTGCGGTCGTCCTCGTGCGCGATGTTGACGATGTCGCCGCCGGTCTCCGCGAGCGCGTCGATCATGCCTTCCCAGTCGATTTCGGCGATGTTGACGCCTTCGCGCTCCATCGCGTCGCGCGCTTGCGGCGGGATCATCTTGAGGATCTGCCCGACCGTCCGCGCGAGCTTCAGCGGCAGATTCACGTCGACGCGGGTCGGCTTGGTCTGTCCCTCCTCGATCGCGATGACGCGGACGCGCAGCATTTTTTCGGCGTTCGCGCGCCTTGGGGCGTCGTGGAACGGCTCCGTGACCGGGCCTTCCTCGTGGATCTGGTCGAGCAGCACCATGGCTTCCTGCTGCGAGATTTTCCCGTCGGCCAACATCGCAAGGATTCTCTTTTTCTGTTCGTTCATGCGTCTTCCCTCCCGAGCGCTTTGATGCGCGCAATCGCTTCCTGTCCGTTGATTTCGCCGCGTTCCAGCAGGTCAAGTATTTCACGCCTGGCTTCGTCCGCCGTTTCCGGCGCGGGTTCCGCGTCCAGCCCGAGCGCTTTCAGCGCGCCGTCGAGCATGCCGCGCACCGTCGGGTAGCTGATGCCGAGCGTCCTTTCGACGTCCTTGATCGACCCGCGGCAGCGCAAAAACGTCTCGATGAACCTGAGTTCTTTCTCCGGCAGTGCGCAGAACCTGCACGGCGCGAATTTACCGGTCAGTTCGCTCGCGCAGCGCGCGCAACTGAGCCGCGTCACCTGCATCGGCGCGCCGCAGACCGGACACGACGATGGCGCGGAATATGCCATAGGCCCCACCTCCTGATGGGGCCATTATCGCACCGCTGTTTAATTTTGTCAATCTGCTAATTGATTAAATTAAGATTAGAATTAATAATGGTGAACTTTGTCCATGGCAATGCGCCGGGCGGCGTCGATTGGAACGCCAGACTTTCCTTCGTCACCGGATGCGTGAAACGCAGCGCCGTGCCCCACAGCGCGATCTGTTCGCCGGGCTTTCCGCCGCCATGGCGCGCGTCGCCCCAGACGGGCAGTCCGGCCATCGAAAGCTGCCGCCGGATTTGGTGCTTTCGCCCTGTTTCCAACTCAACGCGCAGCAGCGACAGCCCTTCCGCGCGCGCAAGCAGCGCGTACGAAAGCGCGGCCTGTTGCGGCGGCCCGTCGTCGCGGTCCAGCAGGTTCTCGAGCCGCGCCGCGTCCGCCGCGTCGCCGCGGACGACGCACAGGTACGACCGGCGCATCGCGTGCGCCCGCAATTGCTCCGACAGCCGCGCCGCCGCCTTCGACGTGCGCGCGAACGCCATCAGCCCGCCGACCGGCCTGTCCAGCCGGTGCAGAAGCCCGAGATACGCCTCGCCCGGCTTCTGATACCGTGCCTTGACATACGCCTTGAGCATCGACAGCATGTCCGGATCGCCCGAAGCGTCCGCCTGCGACGGCACGTTCGGCGGCTTGACCGCGACCAGGACGTGGTTGTCGCAGAAGACGATGGAGAGGTTGTGGTAAGATTCCATAGCACCTCTTGGAGGGGGACGCCAGGAGGCTCCGCCTCCTGGACCTCCGCCAAAGGGGCTAAGCCCCTTTGGAAACCCTGCTTTTTCGCCTCACGGCGGGAAGGAATGTATATGTTCCGCGCCCAAAATGGCTTTTCTTTGGTTCTTTCTTTTCCCCCGAAAAGAAAGAACACGTCCCCTTATCCTCGTTTCTTCTTCATCCGCCCGACCGCCGCCATCGCAACCAGCATCGCGGCCGGGAAAATCACCGCGATCAGGAGCCCTGCGCGGAGCCCCACCTGCGTCGCATCAAGCCCCGCGCCTTCGCCGAGCCTTGCCAGCGCGGGGACCGCGCGCGCCACGTCCGAAACGAGGCCGGTCAGCCACGGGCCGAACGCGCAGCCGATGTCGCCGCCGAGGGCCAACAGGCTGAACATCGCCGTGCCGCCGCCGACAAACGTCCGCGCGCCGAGGCTGAGCACGCCGGGCCACATCAGGCTGACCGAGAACCCGGTCACCGCGCAGCCGATCAGCGACACCAGCGGGTTCGCGACCAGCGACGTCACCAGGTAGCAGACGACGCACAGCCCGGCGCACAGCGACAGCGCGCGCCGCAGCTTGAGCCGCTCGCCGCCGAGGCCGTACAGAAGCCTGCCCGTGCCCATCAGCACCGCGAACAGGCACGGCCCGAGCAGGTTGCCGAACGCCTTGTCCACCTTCAGCCCGACTTCCGCGAACAGCGACGCCCATTGCGCCATCGCCTGCTCGCTCGCGCCCGCGCAGATCATCAAGGCGATGAACAGCAGGAACATTTTGTTCCGCACCAGCTTCGACAGCGCGCCGACCGCGTCGTCCACCTTGACCTCGACGAGCGGCCCGCGCGCGAACTGAATCGCGTTGGCCAGCGGGATCACAGCCCAGAGCGGCGGCAGCACGCGCCACGCGCCGCCGCCGAACCCGTATAACCCCGCGGTCGTCAGCAGCACGACCACGACATGCCCCCAGCAGTAGAACGAGTGCAGCAGCGCCATCCGGGCGGCCTTGCCGTCGCCGGGCAGCGCGTCCGACAGCGGACTGACCAGCACCTCGATCAGGCCGCTGCCGACCGCCATCGTCAGCACCGAGATCATCAGCGCGGGGTACGGCTGCATCAGGCCCGGCAGCACACCGAGCAGCAAAAGCCCCGCCGCCGACAGCACGTGCGCCGCGACGATCAACGGCCGGTAGCCGATCCGGTCCGCGTAACGCGCGCACAGGCCGTCCACCAGAAACTGCGTCAGGAAGTTCAGCAGCACCAGCAAACCGAGCTTTTCAAATGTCACACCGTATTGATCCTGAAAAATGACAAACAGAAGCGGCGGAAGGTTGTTTGTGATCGCCTGCGTAATGGAACCGAAACGGCACGCGACGCCCGTGCGCCGCAGGGTAGGGTGTGTCGGGGTGTCCATGAGAGAACCTCCTTGGAGAGTGAGGGCACAGGAGACGCCAAGGGGCTCCGCCCCTTGGATCCCCGCTTAAGGCACCACCGCACAATCGCGCACGCTGTCCTCGCGGATCTTTTCGCGCTGCTCTGCGTCGCTCTTCCGGTCGCCGTAGCGCTGCTACGGCTTCCTACAGGCTCCTTGATCATCGCGAAAATCTCTCGCGATGCCAGCGACGCTCTTGGTGCGGTGTTGCCTTCCGGGCCATTGGCCCTTAAGAATCCCTTCTTGGGCCGGAATTCCGAAGAGACTTGAGTCCTTTGGCGGATATCCAGGAGGAACCGGAGCCGCCCGCCGCCCGTGGCGGACGAAGGGCTGCTCCGGTCCCTTTTCCCTACGTCTTACTCCGCCGCGTACGTATCGAAATATCCTTGAATCCAGATGATTGGCGTGCCTTTGTCGCCGCTGCCGCTGGTCAGGTCGCACAGCGAGCCGAGTAGGTCGGACAGGCGGCGCGGGGTCGTTCCCTGCGTCTCGAGCCTGCCGGTTAGGTCGGCGTCCTTGTTGCGGATCAACTCGCGGGCTTTGGCGGCCGTGTCTTCCGGCGCGACGTCCCGCAGCGCGGTATCGGCGAGGTATTTGAGCTTCAGCTCGTTCGGCGTGCCGTCAAGGCCCTTGGTGAACCCAGGCGACACGACTGGATCGGCCAGTTCCCAGATGCCGCCGACCGGATCCTTAAACGCACCGTCGCCGTAGACCATGACCTCGACCGCCTTGCCGGACGCGGCGCGCAGCTTCGCCGCAAGATCGTCGACGAACGCCTGCGCGTCGCGCGGGAACAGCTTGACGGAATCCTCGGTCGCCAGGTTCGAGCCGTACAGGCCGTAGTCGGCGTTATAACCGCTGCCGTCGACAGGCCTGTTCATCAGGTCGGCCAGCGAAAGCGCGGTTTCCGCGCCCGCCTCGGCGAGGCGTCGGCAGGTGCGGCGGCGCGAATGAACGTCGCAGGCGATGACGTGTTTGGTGAACCGTAGCATCGCGCGCGGGTCGTTCGCGAGGAAAATCTCGACGTTTGGCGCGGACTCGCGATACAGCGCCACATAGTCGATCCCGGTGAACGGATGAACGACGTTTTCGCCGAAATGGCGGCGATAGTCGGCTTCAGTCAGAATATCTTTGTACGGGTCAATGCCCGCGGCTTCAAGCATTTCCAGCGAAACCAGTTCGTTGCCGACCTCGTCGCACGGGTAGCCAAGCTGCACATACAGCTTGTCGACGCCCGCCGCGATGCCGCGCAGCAGCATCGAAAAGCGGTTTCGGCTCAGGATGGGCAGCACAATGCCCGCGACGCGTCGGCCGTCCGGCCCCGCCGGAATTTTCGCTCGCACGTCCTTTGCGATCTGGTCGAGCGTCGCGTAGTTCCCTTGCGTGCGCGCCAGAACCGACTCCGTCACCGCGACGACATCCCTGTCGCGCAGCGCGGCGCCGCACTCTTCACCGGCCGCAAGCACCGCTTGCAAAACTGTCTTGGAAAGGTCGTCTCCTGCCCTTAGAATAGGCGCGCGTACACCGCGCACAACCGTGCCGATCGTCCTCATACGGACACCTCCCTTAGAAAGGCATTACGTATTATTATAACACAAAAGGAGGGCCGTGGAAAGGTCTTTGACAAAGAAAAAGAAGGCGATTTCATTTACAATGAATCGCCATTTGGTACGAAAACCGCACACATTCACCGCGCCGCAATCGATAAGCCCATCTCTCGCAACCCCAAAAGAAGACTTTTCTTTGCTTCTTTCTTTTCCTCCGAAAAGAAAGAAGACGCCTCCTCTTACCCCCGCCTACCCTCTCCCCAGCGTCCGCGTCATTTCCGCGACGACTTCCGCGTCCAGCCCGAGCGCGCGGACAACCGCCAACGCCTCGCGCGGCGTTTCGGCCTCCGCGCCGACCGGGGTCAGGCCGTACCGCGTCCGGGCCGCGAGAAACCGCAGCCTCTCCTCGCCCGGCATGTCCGGCGGAAGGGATTCCGGCATGTCGCGCAGCGCCGCCGCGCGGTACTGCGCGCGCGCCACGCCCGCGACGCCGTCGTAGTGTGTCGCGAT
>JAVBOQ010000139.1:0-12250 GCA_031550455.1 Eubacteriales bacterium | reverse complement strand
GATCAGGAAGCTTGTCGAATGCGTTTCGAAGGGCGGCAACCTGCTCCTGAACGTCGGCCCCGACGCGAAGGGCAACATCCCGGGCGAATCGCTTCGCATTCTCGCGAAAATCGGCGCGTGGATGAAGGCCAACGGCGCGTCCATATACGGCTGCGGGCGCGCGGAGATCAACAAGCCGGAATATGGCCGGATCACCCGAAACGGCAACGTGCTGTACTATCATATCATGGAAAACCAGATCGGCGCGGTGCCGCTGACGGGCATCGATCCGGGCAGGATCAAACGGATGTGGTACGCGGCCACCGGCGCGGAGATCAGGCCGTCCGACGCCTGGTTCCTGTACAATCACCGGGACATCGCGTTTGTCTCGTTCGGCGACAGCCCGCACCTGCCCGACCCGGTCGACACCGTCGTCGGCGTGGAGCTTCGCGCGTGAGCTGGTATGTGTCGCCCGGCGGAAACGACGGCGCGCCGGGCAGCCTCACCGCGCCGTTCCGGACGCTGGCGCGGGCGGTCGACGCGGCGCGGGCCGGCGGGGATAAGGAAGTGCTGCTCTTTGGCGGCAATTATGAAAACACGCGCGTGACGCTGGACGCGTGCGACAGCGGGCTAACCGTCGGCAGGGCGGGCGACGGCGAACCCTGCCTGCTCGGCGGCGTGGCGCTCGGCGGCTGGGAACCGGACGGCGAGTGCTGGGTTCTTTCGCTGCCTCGGGAGGCCCCGGAGATGATCCGCATGCTGGAAATCGACGGGCGGACTGCCTCCCGCGCGCGGCTGCCCGGTTTTCTCAGGCACAAGAGCACGTTCGCGTCGAAATGGATGAGCACGTCGGCGGGCGGCTGGGACGTCCAACCGACGCAGGCCGAACTGACCGAGCTCGTCTACGATCCGGGCGGGTTGCCCGAGGGATTTTCGGGCTGGGACTGCGCGGAGCTGACCGTCTTTCACAAATGGGACGAGACGCTGACCGGCGTCGCGGCGCACGACCCCGCCAAGCGGCTGCTGACGCTGTCCGTTCCGTGCGGTCATCCGCCGGGCGGGTTCGGCGCGGACAAATACATCGTCTGGAACACCAGGGACGGGATGGAGCCGGGCTGCTTCCGCCACGACACGGCTGCGCGGCGGATCGTCTACCGGCCGACGCCGGGCCAGGACATGCGGCGCGCGGAGGCGTTAATCCCGCTGGGCCATACCGTGCTTGACATTCGCGGCCCGGTTCGCGGGCTGACCGTCCGGGACATTGCGATCCGGTGTGCGTCGACCCCGGCGGCGCCCGGCGGATTCGGCGCGGCCGGCATTCCGGGCGCGGTCGACTGCGTCGGCGATATGACCGACTGCGTTTTTCAGAACCTGTCCATCCAAAATGTCGGCGGGTGGGGCGTCCGGCTTCGCGGCGCGAACACGAATGTCACGGTGCGCGGCTGCCGCCTATCGAACACAGGCGCGGGCGGAATTCTGCTCGAGAACGGTTCGGGCTGTCTGATCCGGAACAACCGGATCGAGCGCGCGGGCCGCGTCTACCCGTCCGCCATCGGCATCATCGCGCAGGGCTGCGATATTCTAAGCAACACGCTGCGCGACCTGCCGTACACGGGCATCTGCTATTCCGGGAAGCGCGGCGGCGAGATTGCCCGCAACCGGGTGACTGACGCCGTAAACGTCTTAAACGACGGCGCGGGCATCTATGTCACATTCAGCGAAAACGGCGTTCTGCGCAACAACACGGTTGAGGACATCCCGCAAAGCTGCGAGCCGGATTCGACGCGCAACGGGCTGTACCTGGACGAACAATGCGCAGGATGGCTCGTGGAAGGCAACAGGACACTGAACTGTTCCAGCGCGATGATGAACCACATGGCGCGGGACAACACGCTTCGGCGCAATGTGTTCACCGCGCACACGGGCGACCTGCTCGTCTCGCTGATCCGCTGCGAGGCGTACCGGCTGGAGGATAACACCTTTCATTCGGGCGGCACGGTCACGCTCGCGGGCGGAAAGGGCGCGGTGTCCGCCTTTTCGGGTAATGTGCTGTACGGCGGAGAAGGCGGGCTGCGTCAGGTCTGTGTGGGCGACGATTACAGCCGCGCGCCGGTTGCCGCGCCGGACTGGGAGCGGCCGCTTTATACCAAACAATGAAAGGGACCCAAGGGACTCCGCCCTTGGATCCCTTTCCCCTACAGATCGTCCGCGTCCTGCACCGGCTCGCCGCCGTCAGCCGCCGTACCTGTATAGCTGCCGTCCACGTCGATGCCATCCTCGTCCGACAGGTTCGCGAAGATTCCAAACGAGCGCTTGCGGCGCTTTTTTTCTTCCATTTTTACACCTCCTCCGCGGGTAGATTGGCGTTTTTACCTTGCCTTTATCCGCCGGGCAAGCTATACTGATTTCAATCAATCGCACCGACGAGGAGGATTCGCATCATGGCATCGGATCTGGACATCGCCCGCCTTCATGAACCTCAGCCGATCGAACAAATCGCGGCGCGCGCGGGGCTGCGCGCCGGGACATACTGGCCGTACGGCCGCGCAAAGGCAAAAATCGACGCGCCCGCGTACGACGCGCTGCCGCTTTCGGCAAAACTGGTGCTCGTGACCGCGATCACGCCGACGCCCGCCGGAGAGGGCAAAACCACCGTCAGCGTAGGCCTCGCCGACGCGCTGTCGAGGCTTGGCAAAAAGACGATGCTCGCGCTGCGCGAGCCGTCGCTTGGGCCTGTCTTTGGCGTCAAGGGCGGCGCGGCGGGCGGCGGATACGCGCAGGTGATCCCGATGGAGGACATCAACCTGCACTTCACGGGCGACCTGCACGCGGTCACGGCTGCCAACAACCTGCTCGCGGCGCTGGTCGACAACCACATCATGCAGGGCAACGCGCTTCAAATCGACCCGCGCCAAGTGCTGTGGCGGCGCTGCATGGACATGAACGACCGGCAACTGCGGTCGATCGTCTCCGGCATGGGCGGCAAGGCGAACGGCATGCCGCGCGAGGACGGGTTCGACATCACGGCCGCCAGCGAGGTCATGGCGGTGTTCTGCCTCGCGAACGGGCTGAAGGATCTGGAAGAGCGGCTGGCGCGGATCCTTGTCGCCCGGACGTTCGGCGGCGAGCCGGTCTACGCGGGGCAGATCGAGGCGCAGGGCGCGATGGCCGCGCTTTTGCGCGACGCGCTGATGCCGAACCTCGTCCAGACGCTCGAGGGCACGCCCGCGCTGATCCACGGCGGCCCGTTCGCGAACATCGCGCACGGCTGCAACACCGTCACCGCGACGAAGCTTGCGATGCGCCTGTCTGACTATGTCGTCACCGAGGCCGGGTTCGGCGCGGACATCGGCGCGGAAAAATTCATCGACATCACATGCCGCGCCACCGGCATCCGGCCGAGCGCCGTCGTCGTGGTCGCGACGATCCGCGCGCTGAAAATGCACGGCGGGCTCGCGAAAGCCGATCTGGCCGGTGAAAACGTCGATGCGCTGCGGGCGGGCCTTCCGAACCTGCTCCGCCACCTGTCGAACATCCGCGACGTGTGGGGGCTGCCCGCGGTCGTCGCGGTCAACCGGTTCTCGCAGGACACGCAGGCGGAGATCGATCTTCTGATCGAGGCGGTTCGCGGGGCCGGCGCGGAGGTCGCGCTGTGCGAGGTATGGGGCAAGGGCGGCGCGGGCGGCGAGGAGCTTGGCCGCGCGGTGCTCCGGGCGATGGAAAAGCCGTCGGAGCTTCGCTTTACGTATCCGGACGGGATGCAGCTGAAGGACAAGATCACGGCGATCGTCAAGACGGTGTACCGCGCGAAGTCGGTCGCGTGGGGCGCGGGCGTGCTGACGCAGCTCAAAAAGCTCGAACAGGAAGGCTGCGGCGGCATGCCGGTCTGCATCGCGAAGACGCAGTATTCGTTCAGCGACAATCCGAAGCTGCTCGGCGCGCCGGAAGGTTTCGAGGTGCTGATCCGCAATGTGCGGCTGTCGCGCGGCGCGGGTTTCGTCGTCGCGTTCGCGGGCGACATCATCGCGATGCCGGGCCTGCCGCCAAAGCCCGCGGCAAACGCCATCGGCGTCGAGGAGAACGGAGACATTTTCGGGTTGTTCTGAGAGCGCCGGAGCGGAAACGAAGAGGGGGACGCGTACTTTCTTTTCGGGGGAAAAGAAAGTACCAAAGAAACGCCTCTTTGGGTGTTCCCGTTCGTCGATGGGTTGAAAAGGATGTAGATGGAAAAAGCAGCGTTTCAATATGTCGAGGCATACCTGACGGATCGGGGCATGGATTGCGCGCACAGGCGGGCGGGGCAGTCGTTCCGCTCGCGCGCCGCGCACATCGCGCGCGTGATGATGTGGCTGGAGCGGCTGATGGCGCAGGGCGGGGCGGAACACCCGGATGCGCTGCTTCTGGCCGCCGCGTTTCACGACATCGGCTATGCCGTGAACCCGGAAAACCACGCGGCAGAGAGCGCCGCGCTGCTCCGCGCGTACGGCGCGGAGCGCGGCCTCCCGCCGCCGCTTGTCGAAAAAGCCGCGTTCTACGTTGCGGAGCATTCAAACAAGGAGCGCTGGATGCCGGATCCTTCCGCCCCACGCGACCTGATCCTGCTGATGGAGGCCGATCTGCTGGACGAGGAAGGCGCGATGGGGCTTGCGCTGGACTGCCTGACCGCGGGCGCGCTGGGCGGCGGGTATGACGAGGCGCTTGCGCAAATGCGCAGGTACGAGCCGCGCCGCCTCGCGCGAAACCCGATGGCGACGCCGCTGGCGATCAAGTTCTGGGAAGACAAGCAGGCGGTGATCGCCTCTTTTTTAAGCGCGCTGCTGTTTGATATGGGTGAGACGGATGGGCAGTAGCGTCGTTCTCGCAGGCGGGCTGCTACTCCTGGAAAGCCTTTTTTGGGGGCTTGCCAATCCGATCATCAAGGTCGGCGCGCCGAACATCGGGCCTTTCATGCTGATCGCGCTGCGGTTCTCGGTCGCGCTGGCCGCGATTCTGCTGTTCGCGGGCAAGCGTGTGATCCGGCGGCTGCGGAACATTCGGCTTTGGCCGTGCCTGCTTGTGTCGTTCTTTTCCGCGCTGTCGTACACGCTCGGGGTCTGCGCGATCAAGCTGACCCGAACGACGACCGCGGGATTTCTGGTCGGCATCGCGGTGCTGTTCACGCCTTTTTTGGAGCCGGTGATTCTCAGGACAAAGTTCAACCCGCGCGTGCTGCCGCTGGCGCTGCTGGTGTCGGTCGGCATGTACCTGATGTGCGGCGGCGGCGAGTTCGCGTTCGGGCTTGGCGAGGCGCTGGCGGTCGTGTGCTCTCTGGCCTTCGCGGTGGTGCTGACGCTGACCGAAAAATACATCCCGGAGCAGGATCCGCTGGCGCTTTCGGCGATGCAGTGCGCGGTGGCGACGGTGTTGGGCCTGCTCTGCGCGCTGCTGTTTGAGCGGCCGCTGGATTTCGCCGCGTACACGGTGGCTGATGTCGGGAGCGTGCTGTACCTCGGGCTGTTCGGCACATGCTTCTGCTGCCTGATCCAGAACTGGGCGCTAAACCATGTCCCGGCGACGTTCGCGTCGCTGGCGTTCTGCATGGAACCGGTGTTCAGCGCGCTGTTTGTGTATTTTATCATTCCGGGCGACCGGCTTGACGCGGGCGGCCTGCTCGGCGCCGCGATCATCATGATCGGCATCGGCGCGGCGTCGCTGCTCCAATTACGCGGCAACCGCGTGAACTGAGGTTCTTGCGGGTAGAGGCATCAATAATTGCATTGAGGTGAGCATGTCCACGCAGAAAATTTACGCGAAGAACGCGGACTACCAGAAGTTTGAGGTGTTGAAAACCAACCGCAACAAGCGGTACAGGTACCGTGAATTCTTCGTCGAAGGCGTTCGGAACGTCAACGAGGCCGTGCGGAACGGCTGGGCGATCCATTCGTTTCTGTATTCGTTTGAAAAGCCGCTGTCGTCCTGGGCCGAGAACCTGCTCCGGACGGTTGAGACGGAGCGGAATTTCGAACTGACCGATGCCCTGATGCGCGACATCAGCGACAAGGAGGACACGTCGGAACTGCTCGCGGTGGCCGGAATGCGCGACGACGCGCGGCGGGATATCGCGTTTTCCGAAAATCCGATCCTCGCGCTGTTCGACAGGCCGTCGAACAAGGGCAACCTCGGCACACTGCTGCGCTCGTGCGACGCGTTCGGCGTGGACGCGCTGGTCGTCACCGGGCACGCGGTCGACATCTACGAGCCGGACGTGATCCGCTCGTCGATGGGTTCTTTTTTCAACGTGCCATTTTTGCGCCTTTCGGACAACGCGGACATCGACGCGTTTTGCATGGACATGAAGCGCAGGTACCCAAACCTGCAAATCATCGGTACGACCGCGCACCGGCAAACCAACCTCTTCGACATCGACATGAAAACGCCCGTGCTGTTCCTGATCGGCAACGAGACGGACGGCTTGAATCAGCACCTGATCGAGCGCAGCGACACGCTCGCGACGATCCCGATGCACCCGGGTTCCTCCGCGTCGTCGTTTAACGTAGGCTGCGCGGCGACCGTCATGTTTTACGAAGCCGCGAGACAGCGTTGGGGCAGGTAGGAAGAACGCCGCGTGTCACGCGATCCAGACATACGCGAGGATCGCCGCGAGCGTCAGCGCGGTCAGAACCTTGATCACAGCCATGTGGCGGGACAAAAAGACGGATACCGAGATCGCGGCCCGCCCGCGCAATACCAGCGCGGCCAGCGCGGCGGACGGCAGCAGAAACGCGGCGCAGTAAGCGCAAAGCAGCCCGAACGCCGGGAGCGTCGCGATCCCGGAACGCACGGACGCGAGCAGCGTCGCCAGATATACCTGACCCGCGCACAGAAACTCGCCGCCCGCCACCAGCGCGCCCAGCGCGGCGGCCGCGACTGCGGCGCTTTTTTTGCGCGCAAACGCGGCCTCGATCCGTCGGCGCAGGAATCCGCGGAAGCGGGCCGGGAGCTGGTTTTTGATCCTGCCCATTTCCTGCCGCCGCGCGGCCGCCGCGTCCATCAGGTTCAGCGCGATCAGCGCGGCGCACAGCGCGGTCAGCAGCAGCTTGACCGCCGTGGCCAGCCAGACCGGGTTAAACAGTTGAAACACGCCGAGCAGCGCCGTTCCGATGCCGAGGTACGCCGCGAACTTTCCGCCGAGAAAAAGCGCGGCCAGCCGCCCCGCCGGACGATCCGCGCCGGCCAGCAGCGACAGGAACAGCAAAAGCATCGACAGCGCGCAAGGGTTTAAACCTCCTGCCAGCCCGGCTGCGATTGTCCCGGCAAGGCCCAGCACGGGCAGCCGTGCAGGCGCGGCGGGCGGCGCGCCGTTTCCGACCGCGAATCCTGCGCGAACCGCGCCCGGCAACCGGTCGACGATCGTGTCCGCGCCGGCCAGATACCGGTCGGAAAGGAACACGATCGGCGCGACCCTGTCGGCGTCCGGCACATGAAAACGCTCAAACAGCGCGAGCGCCGCGCCGGTTTCGCGGCTGACGTCGATTTTCCGCACCGCGATCTTTGAGTCAAAGGCATACAGCCCGCGCGTAACCCACACAGAGGCTGGCAGCGCCGAAAGCGCCTGCTCCACGCGCGCGCAGCTTTCGCAGGCGGGCACATACAGATAGTAAATGACGCTGTCGGTCGCGCCGCTCGATTGCAGAAAGTCTTCGGGCAGCGCGGTCTGAATCGCCTTTGTCCCCATGTAGACCTTCCCGCCAAGCACGACGAGCGGCAGCGTCGGTTTTTCGACGCCGTATTGCGCGGCGGTCTCTGAAAGCATCTGTTTACCGGCTGACGTTAAAACGTTGTAGGAGCGGTAGCGGTAGCCGGTCAGCGGTTGCCCGGTCAGCGACAGAAACGTCGCCGCGAATTCCTCGTCCGGGTCGCACGTTTCGCAGATGGTTTCGTGGAAGTACAGCACGGCGGGCGTTTCCTCCGCGCGCGCGGATACAAAAACGGCGCAAAAAAGCAGCGCCAGCAGCGCGACGCGATAAACGGACCTCTTCATCCAGCGCATGGTTCCCGCGCAGCCTGGGCCAGCGCCAGAAACGTCTCGTCGGGCGTGTCCGCAGGCACCTCGCACCCGGGGCTTAAGATATAGCGGTATCCTTTTGTTTCGGAGAGCAGCGCCAGCGCCTTTGCCCGCGCCTCGTCCGGCGCGGCCATGTACACGTCTCGCACCGGATCGAGGTTGCCCTTGAACGCGACGTCCGGGCCGAGCGCGGCCTTTGCCCGCTCGACCGATACCATGTTGTCAATGGAGATCAGGTCCGCGCCGGTGTCGCGCATGCCGCCGAGGATCGCCCGCGTGTCGCCGCAGATGTGCAGCTTGCAAAGCGCGCCCTCCGCGTGAATCGTGTCGAACACCGCCCTGTCGTACGGCTGCGCAAACTCCGCGTACAGCGCCGGAGAGAGCAGCGAGGCGGCGGCGTTGCCCGCGCCGATCATCGGCGCGCCCGCGCATATCTGCATCTTCGCGAAGTCGGTCACGAGCGGCCGCAGAAAATCGAGGATCGCGTGCGCCAGTTCCGGGTCGTCGTACAGCATCATCAGAAAATTCTGCACACCGCACATCGAGCACGCCTCCGCGAACGGCAGGTCGATCCAGCCGAGCACCAGATGCGTGCCGCCAAGCGCGCGAACCATCGCCCGGACGGCGTTCGTCCGGTCGGAGGCGCGGGAATCCGCGTCGAAGATGCGGTCGCGCCGGCCCTTCACGCGTGCGAGATCCGCCGCGCTTTCGATCAGCGCCCGCCGCGCGGCGGGCGGCTTGTCCGGAAAGAACGCGACGTCTCCGCCTATGTCCGCGGTCAGCCGGAACGCGTCCGAGCACGCGGTGACCGCGTCGATCGGGAACATTTCGGCGGCGCGCGCCTGGGCTGCCGCCAGCGTCTCGCCGTCCGACGCAAAGCGCGCGTAATCGACGCCGTAGCGTTTCGCGGCGAACGCCATCAGCAGCGGAAAAAACGGGACGCGTTCGCGCGGTTGACCACGGAGGGTCGCCAGCAGGTTCTCTTTCGGCGTCATCTCAGTCCTCCAGCGCGATTTTGAACACATAGACCGCCTTGCACGGCATTTCGTCGACGGTCAGGCGCGGCGCGGTGAAGCGAACTCGGCCGCGTTCCGATCCGGCCTCGACCGGCGCGCCGCTGCCAAGCAGCGACACGGGCGCGCCCGGCGCGACGCGCGGGTGCGATACCGCGACCTCGCGGGTCGGGTACGCCGTGCAGTGGATGTACAGCGCGTCCTTTGTTTCGGTCGCGAACACACCCTCCTGGAGCCCATCCGCGCGGCCCGCGGACGTGTCGTAGATCGCCTCGCCGTTCACCCGCAGCCACGCGCCGAGTTGGAGGAGCCGCTCCTGCATGATCGGCGCGATCGTCCCGTCGGCGCAGGGGCCAATGTTCAGGCACAGGTTGCCGCCGCGCGCGACGGTCGAAACCAGCAGCCGGATCAGCTCGCCTTCGCTGAGATAGTCGTCCGCGTCCTCCGCGCGGTTGTACCCGAAGCTCGCGCCGATGCTGCGGCACTCCTCCCATTTGCGGCGCGCGAAACTCCTGTGGGCCGCATCCTCATCGATCGCGGGGCTGTTGACCTCGCCGTATTCCGAGGTCAAGTAGCCGCCATGCACGCCGCGCGTGTCGCGTCCCCAGCGGTCGTTGACGACGATTTCGGACCGCACGGAGGATTCCTCAAACAGCCAGGTCAGGAACGCGCGGCTGTGCCACAGATCGCTGTGGTAGCTCCACTCGCCGTCTGTAAACAGGATGCTCGGGCGGTAGCCTTCGATCAGTTCCCGCATCTGCGGGATCATCTTTTCCACTGCGTATTTCGGGATGTCCGCTTTCGCCACGTCCGGCACGCGCATGACCGGATGATCCCATTCGAGCAGGCTGTAGTACAGCCCGCGCCGGATTCCGCGCCTTTCGACCGCGTCCAGCAGCTCGCCGACGAGGTCGCGGTGCGGGCCGATGTCGACGCTGTTCCAGTTATGGCTGTATTCGCTGGGCCACAGGCAGAACCCGTCGTGATGCTTCGAGACGAGCGTCAGATAGCGCGCGCCCGCCTTCTCAAACAGGTCGGCCCACTTGTCCGCGTCGAACAGCTCGGCCTTCCAAAGGCCCGCAAAGTCGTTGTATCGGAAATTTTCGCCCCAGACGCGCCTGTGGTGGTCGAAATAGGGCGGGAACTTCTGCATGATCTGCCAGCCGTACCACTCGGAGTATGCAAGGCCCGTCGAATTGACGTCCGCGCGCTTTGGTGCGAACGCGGGCACCGAATAGATGCCCCAGTGAATAAAGATGCCAAACTTCGCGCCGTCGAACCACGCGGGAACCGGCCGGGCGTCGATCTGCTCCCATGTCTTGACAGGATACGCGGGCATGCGGGTACCTCCTATGCTGATGTTGAGGGAGAGGGAGGGCAGGTATACTCAAAATTCCAACCCGCCGTGAGGCGAAAAAGAAGGGTTTCCAAAGGGGTTACACCCCTTGGGCAGGGTTAAGGGGCGGAGCCCCTGGCGCCTCCCTGCTTTCACACACGCCTGACCGAGCTTCGCTGCACGAACTCCACGGGCAACACGATGGATTTCGGCGGCATGCCGGGGTTTTCCATCATCTCAAGCAGCAGTTCCGCCGCCGCGCGGCCCATGCTGGTCAGATCCTGCCGTGTCGTGGTCAGGCCCATCTCGGCCGCGCCGGGCAGGTTGTCATAGCCGCAGACGGAGAGGCGATCCGGGATGGCAACGCCGATGCGCGCGCACGCCTGGGCCAGCAGCAGCGCCGTCCCGTCCGTCGAACACTGCACCGCGGTCGCGCCCTGCGCGAGGAAATGCTGCGCAAACGCGACATAATGATCGATCATCGCGGCGATCTGTTCGGGCGGCATGCCGCCGGTGTGGCGCGCTTCGCAGCAGAGAACCGGGTTAACCGGCAGGCCGTGCGCGGTCATCGCGGAGACATATCCCTTGTAGCGCAGCTTGACCGAGCTGATCGGCGCGATGCCCGTATCCGACAGGAAGGCGATGTCCCGGTGTCCCATCTCGATCAGGTGGCTCGTCGTCCTGTACGCGCCCGCGTAGTTGTCCGACACGACAGACGGGCAGTCCGCGTCGCCGAACGTCTTGTCGATCGTCACCAGCGGATACCGCTGGGCCGCAAGCTGCAGCACGAGGTTGTAGTTGCGCAGGCTGTCAAACGGGTAATAGATGATCCCCTTGATACCGTCCCGAATGAAACGCTCGATGATCGACCGCTCGTTTTTGTATTGGTGGTTGGAATTTTGCACGACCGTATGGCACTCGCGCTCGTCCGTGACGCTCAGGATGCCGGACAGGAACGCGGTCGCGTCATAACTGTTGGGGTTAAACGGAAACACCAGCCCGATCATGACGGCGGCCTCGCCGACGGACGGCGGAAACGCGCCGACGCGGCGGCGGACGAACGTGCCGGTTCTGCGGTTGCGCACCGCGTAGCCCATCGCGGCCAGCTCGTCCAGCGCGCGGCGGGACGTTATGCGGCTGACAAAATGCGTGCCGGACAGCTCCTCCTCGGTGGGCAGCTTCGCGCCCGGCGGGTACTTGCCGGACGCGATGCCTTCCATCAATTCGTTGACGATCTGGCGGTACAGCGGTAGATCCATGCGCGTCCCCCTTTGGGAAACCGGTTGGAATTGGTTTTATTACGTTTCAAACCGGATCAGCGTGTACGGCTCGGCAAGGTCGCATCGGACGACGACGCGGTTTCCCTCGGCGGAAAACGGCATGTCGCGCCCGTCGGCCGATACGCGTTTCACGCCGGGCAACCGCAGCGAAAACGTTACGCCGGGCAGCCGGAAAGCTGTTTCCAGCGGCGGATAGCTCTTCAGGCACGGCCGGTTCAGGAACCCGCCGACCGCGTGCAGGTACACGGCGCCGTCCTTTTCCGTCACGTTCGTCTCAACGAACGGCGGCGCGTCCGTGATGAGCAGCGGATCCGGCAACAGCGCGCCCAGGCAGTGCAGCACGATCTGCCGCAGCCACGGATGTCCAAGCGCCGAATAGACGGCCGGCACGTCCGCGCAGACATACAACGCGAGCCCGTCGCCGAGGCGGTTCACCGTCGCCGCGGGATGGCGGCTCTCGCGTTCCGCGGGCGGGTACGCCGAGCGGAACCCGCGGTGCGGCGGCGCGGACATCGTGATCGGCAGGTGCAGCGCGGCGAACGCTTCCGCGCCGCGAAGCTCGACCTTGTTCCACCATGTCTTGACCAAGAGCGGCATG
>JAVBOQ010000311.1:0-3610 GCA_031550455.1 Eubacteriales bacterium | reverse complement strand
CCATACCATGCACCTCGACGAGAACGTGAGTTATAATAGCACAGACCACGGGTTTTGTCAATTGGCTTTGCGAAAAAACCCAACAGTTTCCTGTACGAAAAAACAAACGGTTCCCTGTGCAAAAAATCGCCCGCCGCGCCGCATCGGCGTATCATCCTTAAGAATTGTCCGGAGTTGCCGCGCGGGGCTTGACCGGGGCTGAAGAACAGGGTACGCTAGTAGTCCATGAATGCATAGCCACGGATTCTCGCGTGATTTATCCCGCCCGGCAGCGTCGCCTTCCGGCTGCGCTTCCCTTCGGTTCCCTGCCGGACAGGAAATCCCTACGCGCCAATCCAGCGTCTTCCCCTCGCGGATTACCAGGGCAGGCATCCGGCGGATCAACCCGCCGAGGCCGCCACAACGGAGGTATCATGCCATCCAAACAAAGCCAGCGCGCGCTCGAACTGATGCGGTCGAACCGGCGGCTGTTCCAACAGATGGGCAACAGCGCGCTTGGGCTGGTCGACCTGCCGGACGAAGGCGTCGCGGAACTGAACGTGTTCGGCACCAAGGCGCGGCTGATCGGGAAAACGCCGCCGTCGCTGCTGGTATGGCCACGGCGCGTCGCGGCCGACGGCACGATGCTGCTGCACCTGCACGGCGGTGCGTACGTCTCCGGCAACCTCTTGCAGTGCCGGATGTTCTTTTCGCCGTTTTGCGCCGCGGCAAAGCTGCCGGGCGTGACGTTCGCGTACCGGCTCGCGCCGGATAACCCGTACCCGGCGGCGTTGGAGGACGCGATTTCGGTCTACCGGATGGTCGTCGCGGGCGGCATCCGGCCGGAAAAGGTCGGCCTGATCGGCGAGAGCGCGGGCGGAAACCTTGCGCTCGCGTTGACGCAGTACCTGCGTGACCGCGGCGAACCGCTGCCGGGCGCGCTGTGCCTGCTGTCGCCGTGGACGGATCTTCTGCAGACGGGCGACAGCTACCGGTCGCTCTCGGAGGTAGACGCGACGCTTAACGCGCCGGAGCTGATGCAAAGCGCGCTGTCGTACGCCGGCGGCGATGCGGAAAAACTGCGCGGTCCGATGCTCTCGCCGATCCACGCGCGGTTTGAAGGGTTCCCGCAGACGCAGATCCATGTCGGCGAAAGCGAGCTGCTGCTCAGCGACGCGGTGACGCTGTACGCCGCGATGAAGCGCGACGGCGCGGAGGCGCAGTTGATTCGCTGGGCCGGCATGCCGCATGTGTTTCAAATGTACGGCTTTCGTGAAAGCCGCGTTTCGATCCGCGCGGCGGGCGCTTTTTTGGCCAGGGCGCTTGTGTGACGGCGCAAATCCCGCCCGCATGCAAGTTTTTGCCATGCGGCGGGATGATAGCGCGCCGTTCGCGCGTTTTGTATGATAGCCGGGCGGTTTTGCGGCGCGAAGCCGTGCTGATTTGTTGCCAACGAATTGACGCGCGCGCCTGGTTTGTGTTACGATTTGTCCATGTATCTGTGCAGGAGGGATTGGAATGTCTGGGCACTCGAAATGGGCGAATATCAAGCACAAAAAAGGCAAGGCGGACGCCGCGCGAGGGAAAATATACACAAAGATCGGGCGTGAACTCGCGATCGCCGTCCGGGAAGGCGGGCCGGATCCGTCGGTCAACGGCAAGCTGCGCGATGTCGTGGCCAAAGCGAAGGCGAACAACATGCCAAACGACAACATCACCCGTTCGATCAAGAAGGCCGCGGGCGAGCTGGGGACGGTCAACTACGAAGAAATCATCTATGAAGGATACGCGGCCGGCGGCATGGCCGTCATCGTGGAGGTCGTGACCGACAACCGCAACCGCACCGCTTCGGATATCCGGCATTATTTCGATAAGTTCGGCGGGAACCTTGGGGCGACCGGCGCCGTCGGCTGGATGTTCGACCGCAAAGGGCTGCTGGTCGTCGACCGCAAACCCGGCGCGGACGAGGACGAGGTCATGATGATGGCGCTCGAGGCCGGTGCCAGCGATGTGCAAGCGCTTGACGACGCGTTCGAGATCTACACCGAGGTCGCGGATTTCTCGGGGGTGCGCGAGGCGCTTGAGGCGGACGGATTCTCGTTCCTGTCGGCGGAACTGACGCGGCTGCCGCAGAACACGGTCGCGGTTTCCGACCCGGAGACGCTTGAAAAGATTGGCAAGCTGCTCGATGCGCTTGACGATATGGACGACGTGCAAAACGTGTTCCACAACGGAGACCTGCCGGAGGAGCCTGACGAAGACGAATAACGTCTCCGGGGCCTTTCGGTTCTGGAATTGATTGGAGCGCCCGACAGGCGCGCATGGAGGAGGAAAACCTACAATGTTTAAAAAAGCGATTTGTCTTGCGCTGCTGCTTTCGCTTGCGCTCTCGACCGCCGCACTGGCAGAGGTCACCAACCGCGACATGCAGCTTGCGGGCGGTCTGGCCGTGTCGAACGAAACCGACACGTTCTTCTTCTGCCCGATGGAACCCGGCATCACAAAGCACTGGGGCCTGTACAAGCTGAGCACCGCGAAGGACGGCCCGATTGTGGAAATCAAGGACGGTTTCCCGGCGCGGCTTGTGCACGCGGACAATGACGAGGTCTTCTTTCTTGGGTACACCGACGCGGGGCGCACTTCCCACGCGCTGTACAGCGTCAAGATCGCCGACGGCACGCCGAAAAAGCTGGTCGAAAACATCAGCGCGGCGTTTGTCGGCGAGTCGGATACCCAGTTTTATTACGTGAAGCAGGACGACCTGTTCACGCTGTACTCGTATTCGATCAAAAAGGGCGAGTCCACGAAGATCAAGGATATGAGCGGCAGCAAGAAGACAATCTATGACGCGAGCGTTTACAAGGATGTGCTGTATTTCCTGACCAAGAGCGAGGTTGGCGCCGAGGACGGCTACAAATACAACGAAACCAGCAAAAAGGCGACGAACCTGGACAAGCCGAAGGGCCTGTACACAAGCCTTTTGTACGAAGGGTTCCAGTTGTACGCGAGGGACGCGAACGGCCTGGACGTGTACGCGGTGAAAATCGGCGGCAAGAGCGGCGTGCCGCTCAGCCAGGAGCATATGGTGAGCCTCTCCAACCCGCGCTACGGCGATACGGTTTTCGCCTATGACGGCGACAACAACACGCTGATCGGCATTCCGCTGGACGGCTCCGCCAAGCGCACGCTCGCGCTCGAAGGCAAACCGATCACGATGTTCGTGCTCGGCGGCACCCAGGACGAACTGTTTCTGTACGAAAACGGCGGCGTGTACTCGGTGCGGTATGACTTGAGCTCGCAGACGCGGCTGTTCGACGTCGACGGCGTGATCGGCAACCACATGTGGACAAACATTCTCCCGGCGAAAAACAACGCGATCCTGGTGATGGGCTACGGCCCGGAATCGCTTTCGAACCGCGCCAACATGATGCCAAGCGGCGTCTACGCGTTCGATCGCAACAGCGGCGAGCTGCTGTTCGGCTATCCGGCCTATGACCCGGCCGCGGACGACGCTGATGAGCCCACGATGCCGGAAGCCTTTGGCGACATACCGCAGGAGGAGCCCGAGGACGGCGAGACATATTTCACGTTCTGATCCCATCGCGCGCAACCGACGCGGAGGTGGAACATG
>JAVBOQ010000037.1:0-9775 GCA_031550455.1 Eubacteriales bacterium | reverse complement strand
AGGAACCCGGTGATGATCGACACCGGAAGCGCCTGTTTCCAATTTTCGCGAAACGCGTCTTTGAAGTCGCTGAACATGAAGCTGTGCTGGTCGCGCGCCCAGTTGCGCGTCACATACGACACGCCGGCGGTCGCGGGGCCCGTGAACGCGATCAGCGGAATCAGGATCACCAGCCACATCCAAACGAGGCTGAGCAACTGATCGGTTATCTCCGCGCCGAGCGCTGCACCCGCTTCCACCGCCGCGCCCAAAATGCTTTCCATTGCCAGGAAATTCCAGCCGGTCCAGAGCAGCGCGGGCAAGAAAAACAGCACATACAGCAGGTTCAGCTTCACCAGCGCGCCCCAGCGGACGCGCAGCATCTCAAAGAACAACTGCATGCGGTTTTCAGGCAGGTTTTCCGGATTGAAGTCGGCTTTGCCGGCTTTTCCATAGTAGAAATTGCGGAAAAAATTCCCCAGCATTCGCTATCCCTCCCGTGTCGGTAGATGCATAGTATATCATACCGGACCGGGCTTGTCACTGGATAGTGAAAAATGGTGAAAACAACAAAAATTTGTTGTGACAGGAAAGGACGCCGGGAGGCGGATTCTCCCGGCGTCCTTCCGCCGCGCCGTTTCCGCAATGGCGCGGGCGCGCGGCGTCAAATATAGCTCATGCCGACGATCATGCCGCCTTTTTCGTAAACAAGAATGTTGACGCTGTAGACAGGCGGCGATTGGCGCAGCTGGTCATCCGGTTCCGAGGGATTGCGCATGGTCTTGCCGTCGCTGCGGTAAACCATCACGGACGCGACCGTCCCGCCCCGCTCGGGATCGGGATATGTTTGCAGCACCTTCACCGCGTCCGCCTCCGCGCCGTTTTCGACATAGGCGCGCACGAACGCGAGCGCGCGCGCTTCCACGTCCACCGGTTCGCCCGCCACGTCTATCAGCGGTTCCGCTTCTGTGCAGTATGTGTAGAACCCGGTCAGCATCCCGTGGCCGTTGACGATCGCGCTGATGTTCATTGTGCCGTTTGTCACACCTTCGTCCACCGTCGCCTCAACGCCGAACGCCTCGGGCATCCATGTGTACGCGCGGTACGGCTCCGGCGAAAATCCGGTCGCCAGCAGCATCCTCTCCACCTGGGCGTCCATCTGTTCAAAAGGCGGGTCGCCCGGCATGGGGCGGTTGATGCCCGGATACGCGCCGCGCGCCAGTTTGCCAAGGGCGTCCGCCGAACCGCACGCGCGCAGCGCCTCGGCCAGCGGCCGCCAGTCGGCGTGTTCGTACGTGAACTCATTGTGAAACACGCGCACGAGATTGGTTATGCGGAAATCGTCCTCGGCGGACAGTTGGCCCTTGAACTGTTCCCGCAATTCAGAGGCTCTTTGCGACATGTACGGGTTGACCACCTCGAGGAAGTATCCCGCGTTCTCCACCGGGTATGCCTCGCCCGTTTGCGCCGTCCAGTCCTCGCCCGCGAGCGCGGTGTTGACAAAGCTCGTCGCCTCGACTTCCGGACTCATCTGGTAGATCAGGCCTGTTTCCACACCGACCGTGACCATAACGCCCATGTTGCCGGCCTCGTCCGCCGATTGCAGCCAGACGAGCGTGTGCGGCTCGCCCCGATGGCCCGCGAAGACGTAGTCCGAGACATACGAAACGGGCTCCGGAGGCAGCGCGATGTTTGCGTGTCCGCGGATGAACGCCTCGGCCCGTTCGCGCGCGTACGCTTTTTGCGCCGCGGAAACCGGTGTCATCCTGCCATAGTAAGGCACAACCCAGTCACTGATGCCTTGAATTTTTCCGTCTTCCGAAAGGAACAGCGTCGTCATCACGGGCGGTTTCCCGTCCGCAGGCTGCTCGCCGCAGGCGAGTACGAGCCAGCCGTCCTGATGATACGGGTCGTATTTCGTGATCTGATGATAGGCGAGATAGGGGAGCGCCGGATAATTTGCCACGGCCAGCGCCTCCTGTGCGAAGCGCTCGATGTTTTCCCGCCTTGTAAACCGCGAGAGAGGAATCTCCCTGACCAGCAGGTCAAACTCCGCTTTCGTGGCGCAGGCGTCGATCCTGTCATAGATCTCGTTCGGGTTCTCTAAGATTTCCACGCTTGTGCTGAGCGGTATATACCCCTGTTGGCGTTCGGTTTCCGAAAACTGATCGCCGAGCCGCTCCAGCAGCGCGCCGACCCTGCCGACGATGGCGTGTCGCACGGGGGCAGCGTCATAAAACCCCTGTGCATTCTGCTGACCGGAATATTGTCTCACGATTTCATCCATGTAATTGACCGGTGTTTCGGTGGCCAGCGCGAACGCCATGCCGGCGGCCAGCACACCGAGCGCAGTCGCCGCGATCAGCAGCGCGCCAAAACGCTTGCGGCCCGTATCCAGAATGCGCAGTATTCTCTGTTTCATCGTCCTTTTTCCTCCATGGTAGCGCGTGGACAGCGCCGTGGCGACGCGCATCCTGCGCCTGAGCATGTGTAAGATGGTCTGACTGTATAGCCGTCTGCCCTCGAAGTCCTCGCCGCGCATTACCTCCGCGTCGCACGCGGCCTCGCACTGAAACGCGGCCTCCCGGGCGACAAACGGCAGCAGTGGGTTGAACCAGTGCATCGCGGACGCGGCCAGCGTCAGCGCCTGCGCCCACAGGTCGCCCCGGCGGCAATGGATCAGCTCGTGCCGGAGCACCAACGCCAGGGCTTCTTTTGAAAACTGCCTGTCCGGCAAAAGGATGGTCGGCCGGAACAGGCCGATCAGCATCGGGCTGTCGACCGCGCGGCACAGGCGCAGCGCGACCTCCCGACGGATGCCCAGCTCCGCTTTGATGCTGTTCAGCGGCCCGAGATGCTCCGGGCGGATATCGGCGCGGCTCCAGCGGCGCACCGTGCGAAGGAACGCGCGGTGCCGCGTCGCGCGGCAGCCGAGCGACAAGAGCGCGCCCGCAAGCCAGACGGCGAACAGAACGGCGGACACCGGAAATGGCGTTTTTGGCGCGGCGGAGGACGGGGCAGGAGCGGTTGCCGGTTTTGCCTGAGCTTCCATGTTTGGCGTTTCATCCCTCTGCGCGATGTCCGGTGTTTGAACCAAATCGGTTACAACTGTCTGCGCCGCCTGCCACACGGGCTGTGCTCTCGGCACATTCACCGTGATCGCGGCCGGCGCGATGTGCGGGCGAAACGGAATCAGAAACCCTACCAGCACGACAATCCAGACGATGTGCAGGCTCCGCGCGCGGTATCGCTTCGACAGCGCCGGCATCAGCAGCAGCAGAAAGACCGACAGCGCGGACATGACGATGGTGCACTCAAGCAAACGCCGCATGAATTCCGTCATACTGGCCCCTTTTCCCGGGCCTCCGCAACCCAGCGGGCCAGCTCGTCCAAGTCCCGGTCGGTCAGTTCCTCACGCCGCAGCGCGCTTAACAGGCTGGCGTAGCTTCGCTTGTGGTAGTGGTCGACAAAGTTTTCGGTCTCCATGCGCAGGTATTCGTCGCGCGAAATTTCCGGGTAAAACGCGCGTTCGCGGCCCGTGCCGCGTTCCATCCGCAGGAAGCCGCGCTCGGTCAGGCGGTTAAACAGCGTGACGACCGTTTGAATCTTCCAGCCGCGTTCCCTGCCGATCCTGTCGGCGACCATCGATGTCGTCACCGGCGCGCCTTCGGTCCAGATCAGCTCCATGATGTCGAACTCCGCGTCGGGCAGCCTCTGGGACTTGTGCATGTACCCACCTCTTTTCAAAAGACACAGTGTCTTACACTCATAATACAGCATGTCTTACATCTTGTCAAGCGCGTCTTTCGCCTGCTTGCCGTTCTTTTCCCGCTATGCTACAATAAGCGCCAAAATGAGTCCAAACCAGGAAAGGCGGATCGATATGCACACCATTCGGCCGCCCTGTTGATCCCATAGCCCGCGCGCGCCGCCCCGTGCTTGATACCAATTCCAAACCTTACCGCATCGTCGCGGCGGATCTTTTTCCATACGGCGTTGTCGCTCTCCACTCGGCGCAGCGCTGCTACGCCTCGTTCCGGCTCCTAGCCGGATGAAAAAATCTCTCGCCGCTTTGGATGCGTTAAGATTTTCCATTGGTATGAAACGGAAATCAACGCAAAAGAGCATGGGGGTTTTGGGATGCAAACAAATCAGGACGCATACAGGCGGAACATTCCGCTGCTGTTCGCCATTACTTTCTTCCAACACTTTATCTTTGCCTATGTCATTGAGCGGTTGTTTGCGCTCGAGCGCGGCATGACGGTGCTGTACGTCGTGTACACGGAGATGCTGTACGCGCTGGCCGTCGCCGCGCTGGAAATCCCGTCCGGCGTGCTGGCCGACCGGTTCGGGCGCAAGCCGCTGCTGCTGGTCGGCGCGCTGAGCGGCGTGCTCGAGTTCGGCATTCTGATTTTCGCCGAGGGTTTCTGGCTGTTCGGACTGTCGGCGCTGACCGCTGCGGTCGGCGGCGCGTGCATGAGCGGCGCATGGAACGCGCTTTTGTTCGACACGATGACCGCGCGCGGCAGGGCCGACGCTTTCGAGCGGACGCTGGGACGGCTGTCCGTGACGCGGAACGCGGCCGCGCTGATCGGCGGCTTTGGCGGGGCCGCGATCGCCGAGCAGTTCGGGCTGACGACGCCGTACTGGATATCCGCCGGCTGCTGCGCCGCCGCGCTCCTGCTGACGCTCTTTCTGAAAGAGCCGACCGCGACCGCGCGGGAACATGAAGCGGGTCCGACGCCCCGTGAGATTGTCCGCACGGCGGTCCGGTTTTTCCGGACGCACGCGGACATGCGCCGGATGGCGCTGCACGCCGCGTTCGTCGGCGCGTGCTATGTGTACATGGACGAGTTCTGGCAGATCCAGTTTATGAAAACCGGGTTCCCGCTGGCGCTGTTCGGCGTCGTTATGGCCGCCAATGTCGCCGTTCAGATGCCCGGCGCGCTGGTTTCCGCAAAGCTGCTCAAGCGCCTGTCGCACCGCGCGGTGATCCGGCTGTCGTTCGGCTGCGCCGCCCTGGGCCTGCTGCTGGCCGCCGCCACAGGCGGCATACCGGGGCTTGTCGGCCTGTGCCTTGCCAATTTCGCGATCTCCGTGATGGAGCCCGCGCGCGACGGCGCGCTGCACCGCAGCGCCGCGCCGGAAGCCCGGGCGACGATCGAGTCGGCGATGTCGCTGTGCCAGCGCGCGCTGACGTTCGCGGTCGGCATCGCGTTCGGCGCGCTGTCCGGCGACGGCACGGTGTTTTCGGGTTACTGGTTGCTGTTCGGGCTCACGCTGGCCGCGGCGGTTACGTACGCGTTCCCGGCCCGCATGGACAAGAATTTCGCGAAAACGAAAGGAGATTTCTCATGAACACGCTTGTTTCGCTGCTGCTCGCGTTCCTGATGACGCTGCTCGGCGTGTCCCCGCCCAAGGCGACCGGCGCGCACTGGATGCGGATTCCGGTGAATTTTGAAGAGGGCATGTATTGCCTCGCCGCAAACGAAGATGAAACCCGCTTTCTGATCACCAAAAGCGCCGGGCGGGATAAAGTCGGATACGATATTCCCATGATTGTGCATGACACGGTCACAGGAGAGCAAACGCCGCTGTTTCTCTCGCGTCACGGCGCGTGGGAGGCGGTGACGGATACCGTTCAAATGAAACTGGACGAAACGAACAATGCCGCGATGCTCGAACAGTACGGCGGCATTGACGCGGTCGCGATGCGGTACATGTGGCTGTCGTTTCCGACGGCGCGGGCCACGCGCGGAGACCTTCTGCTGCTGGCCAACGGAAACGGTTTCGCGCTGGTCAACATGCGCACCGGGGAAACGACCGCGCTGGAATGCAGGTCCGCGTCCATCACCGGGGACGGCCGCTTGCTCCTTGGCGACTGGGAAGGCGTTTCGTTGCTTGATCCGTCGACCGGGGAAGTCACGCCCGCGCCGGTTTCGCTTGAAACGGCGTTCGAGCAGGAAGCCACGCCCTGCGCCGCGCAACTGTTGTCGGACGGCGCCGTGCTGACCGATCTGGTGTTCACGCAGCAGAACAGGGTGCAGAACAAGATGATGCGGCATATGGCGCTGGCGTTTTTCGGCGCGGACGGCGCGCTTGAGGAGACCATCGACATTGGCGACATTCAGCTCGGGCAGGAACCCGATCAGCTTTACTACAGCGAACAGGCGGGCGCGGGCATCGCTTTTTGTTACCGTGTGATCGTGTCGCGTTACATGTACATCTTCCGACGGGGATACGAAACCGCGAAGATTCTGCATCTTGACAGCGTGGACGCGCCGTTCGCCGAGGAACTGGATCCCGCGGCAGCCGCGGACGCGCTGGGCGATCTCGTCACACCGTCCGAATGCGCGCTGCTGCCGTACGGCATTTCGCGGGACGGCGGCAGCATTTTATGTGCGGATCTGAAGTCTGGATACATACTCGAAATCAGCCTTGACACGCTGGCGGTGCGCGTCGTGATGACGAGCGACGAGACGAACGCGCTGGTCCAGGAGGAATTTCCGAACTATCAGCCGTACGGCGTATATACCAACCTGTATTGGGCCGGCGGCAACCTGCTGACCAGCAGGTCATGCCCGCCCGGCTATGCGCTGTTCATCCCGCTTTTTCCTTAAGCAGCGCGGCATACACGCCGTTTTTCGCGACAAGTGCGGCATGGTTGCCATGTTCGACGATCCTGCCGCCGTCGACAACGTAGATGTGGTCGCAGCTTTCGATCGTGCTGAGCCGGTGCGCGATGAAGATGGCCGTGCGGTCTTTTGAGATGCGCAGAATCGACTGCTGAATCCGCTGTTCGGTCGCGGTGTCGATGCTGGCCGTCGCCTCGTCCAGCACGAGGATCGCCGGATCGTGCGCGATCGCCCGGGCGAACGACAAAAGCTGGCGCTCGCCCTGCGAGAGCGTGCCGCCGCGCTCGCCAAGCTCCGTGCGCATGCCGTCCGGCATCCGGTCGACAAACGTGTCGGCCAGCGCGACGGAGAGCGCCTCCCGTACGCGCGCGTCGTCCATCGGCTCGGCGATGCGGATGTTGTCGGCGATCGTGCCCGCGAACAGGAACACGTCCTGCAGCACGACCGAGATACCGCGGCGCAGGTCGGAAAGCCGCCATTTCGAAAGCGGGACGCCGTCGACGAGAATCTGCCCGCGTTGCGGGTCGTACAGCCTCGAAATCAGTTGAATGATCGTGCTCTTGCCCGCGCCGGTCGCGCCGACAAACGCGATCTTCTCGCCCGGCTTGACCTTGAAGCTGACGCCGCGCAGCACCCAGTCCTCTTTTTCATACGCGAACCACACGTCGCGGAACTCGATTTCGCCGCGCACGGGGCCGCCGCGCTTGCCGTCCTTGAGCTTTTCCTGCGCCGGGTCGGACAGCAGCGAATCGATCCGTTCGGACGAGACCAGCGCGTTTTGCACCGTCGTGTACTTCTCCGCGAGGTCGTTGATCGGGTCGAAAAACCGCTTGATGTAATCCGTGAACGCGTACAGCACGCCGATCTCCAGCGGCGCGGACGCGCCTGTCTGCATACCCAAAATCCGCTGGCAGCCGTACCAGACGAGCAGCGCGATCGCCAGTGAGTTGACGATCTCCATCGCGGGGCGCAGGATGCTGTTCATCGTCACCTGCACGAACGTTTTGGTAAAGTACTCGTCATTGAGCGTTTTGAACTCGCGGAACTTCTCCCGCTGCCGGTTGAACGCCTGCACAATCCGCATCCCCGCGATGTTCTCGGCGAAAAACGCGTTGATGTGGCCGATCAGCCGCTTCATTTCGACAAAGTTGCGCCGCAGCCTGCCGCGCACCGCCAGCGTGATGACGACGATCAGCGGCAGCGCGGTGAACGACACCAGCGCGAGACGCCAATCCATCAGCAGCATCGCCGCGACGATGCCGACCAGCAGCACCGCGTCGCGGAACAGGTTGACGAGCACGTCCGCGTAGAACTCCGACAGCGTTTCAACGTCGTTCGTCGCGCGCGTGATCAGGCGGCCCGTGCCGAACCGGTCCAGCGCTTCGAGCGGCATGTGCTGGATGTGGTGGAACACGTTGGCGCGGATTGTGTGCAGCACGCGCTGGCAGATGATCGACACCAGCAGCGCCTGGCCGTACGAAAACAGCGCGCCGCCGACCGCGACCGCGAGGTACAAAAGCCCGGAACCCAAGAGCGACGCACCGGACCCGGTCGCGCCGGGCGCGATGTAACGGTCGATCGCGAAGGCGATGACCGCCGGTTTCGCGATCTCCGCGAGGTTCGCGAAGAGCACGCAGAGCCCGCAGACCAGCAGCGAGGAGAAATGCGGTTTCAGTTCACGGATCAGCCGTCCCATCAGGCGTCGCCCTCCTCTCCGCGCTGCTGTGCCCAAAGCGCCGCGTACGCGCCGCCCTGCGCGACCAGCGCGGCGTGCGTGCCGCGCTCCGCGACGCGGCCCTGCTCAAGGTACAGGATCTCGTCCGCGTGCGCGACCGCGCTGAGCTTGTGCGAGACAATGATCGTCGTGCAGTGTTTCTGGTATGTCCGGAGAGACTCGAGCATCGCGCGCTGCGTATGGTTGTCGACCGCCGACAGCGTGTCGTCGAGCAGCAGCAGGGCAGGGTTGCGGATCAGGGCGCGCGCCAGCGCCGCGCGCTGCCGCTGCCCGCCGGAAACGTGTGTCCCGCGCTCGCCGACCATCGTTTCGAGGCCGTTTGGCAACTGATCCAGGTCGACGTTCAGCCCGGCCTGCGCGGCGGCTTCGCGCACGCGCGCCTCGTCCGCGCCGGGCTCGAAGAACGCGATGTTTTCGGCGAGCGTACCGGAGAACAGGAACCCTTCCTGCGGCACATACCCGGTCTTCGCGCGGATCGCCCGCGCCGCCACGCCGCGCGCGTCGCGCCCGCCGACAAGCAAACTGTTTTCCGGCGCGTCGTAGAATTTCATGATCAGGTGCAACAGCGTCGACTTGCCGCAGCCGGTCGGGCCGACGATGCCAAGGGTTCCGCCCTTTTGCAACGAAAAACAGATGTCCGACAGCGCGTCGCGCTCCGCGCCCGGATAGCGGAACGTCAGGTTCCGCGCCTCGACACGGTCTGGCGTGAACGACGGATCCGGCGCGTCTTCTTTCGGGTCGACGCCAGGCTCGGCAAAGATCGCGTTGAGCCGCCGCATGGACGCGAACCCGCGCTGCAGGATGTTCACGACGCGCCCCATCGAGACGACCGGCGACATGATCATCAGCAGGTACGCGTTGAACGTCGCGAAATCGCCGAGCGTGATCACACCCTGCCGCACGAGCGACCCGCCGTACAGGATGCTGATGGCGAAGCTCAAGCCGAACAGCGCCTGTGTGATCGGGCCCGTCGCGGCGGACGCGCGCACGAGCTTCACGTTCAGCTCCATCATTTTTTCGCTCTGGTCGCCGTAGAGGCGCTCCTGCGCGTCCTCCTGCACGAACGTCTTGATGACGCGCATGCCCATGATGTTTTCGTTGACCTGGCCGGACAGCACGGCGAACTGCGCCTGCACGCGCGAAAACCGCTCGCGCACCAGCCGCCCGATGAAAAAAATCAGGAAAAGCGCGACCGGAACCGGCGCGAGCGCCGCGAATGTCAGCCCGGTATGCACCGACGAAGTCATCGAGAGCAGTGAAAAAAACGCCGTGGATACAGCCGTCATCAGGTTCGCGAGACCCGGCCCGAACGTCATGCGCACCGCGCCGATGTCGTTGATCGCGTAGGCCATCAGGTCGCCGCTTTTGTTTTTGTGGTAAAAGCCGACCGGCATCGATTGGAACTTTTCGAGCAGTCGCTCGCGCA
>JAVBOQ010000185.1:0-2726 GCA_031550455.1 Eubacteriales bacterium | reverse complement strand
ACCCGTGCAGGCTGCCGGAGAAGCCAGCGAAATCCAAATATGAACAGAAGCTGCCGGAGGAGGACTCATGAAGAGCGAAAGCGCAAGCTACCGCAAGGCGGGCGTCGACATCACCGCAGGGTATGAGGCGGTGCGGCGGATGAAGCCGCATGTCGCGCGGACGATGATCCCGGGCGTCGTGTCCGGGCTGGGCGGGTTCGGCGGGCTGTTTCAGCCGGATCTGACGGGCATTCGGGAGCCGATCCTCGTCAGCGGCACCGACGGCGTTGGAACGAAATTGAAGCTGGCGTTTGCGATGGACAAGCACGACACGGTCGGCATCGACTGCGTCGCGATGTCGGTCAACGACGTGCTCTGCTGCGGCGCGAAACCGCTGTTTTTCCTCGACTACATCGCCTGCGGCAAGAACGTCCCGGCGCGGATCGAGGCGCTGGTCGCGGGTGTCGCGGAGGGCTGCGTCCGCGCTGGCTGCGCGCTGATCGGCGGCGAAACGGCCGAAATGCCGGGCTTTTACGCTGAGGACGAATACGACCTGGCCGGGTTCGCGGTCGGCATCGTCGACAAGGCGAAGATCCTTGACAACGCGTCGATTGTCCCGGGCGACGCGCTGATCGCGCTGCCGTCGACCGGCGTGCATTCCAACGGGTTCTCGCTGGTCCGCAAGGTGTTCGGCGACGGAGGCGCGGCGCTCGGACGGTACTATGACGAGCTTGGCGCGACGCTCGGCGAGGCGCTGCTGACGCCGACGGCGGTCTATGTAAAGCCCATGCTGAGGCTGATGGAAGCGGTTACTGTCAAAGGCGTCTCGCACATCACCGGCGGCGGGTTTTACGAGAACGTCCCGCGCATGCTGCCGGACGGGCTGATGGCCAAAATCGACGCGGCGTCATTGAAAACGCCCGCAATCTTTGCATTGATTCAAAACGCCGGCGGTATCCCAACGCGCGACATGTTCAACACCTACAACATGGGCGTTGGCATGTGCGCCGTTGTCGGCAAGGCCGACGCGGGCCGCGCGGTCGCCGCGCTGTCCGCCGCGGGCGTCGCGGCGTATGTCTGCGGTGAGGTCGCGCCGGGCGACGAAGGCGTTTCGATATGCTGAAAACAAGAGTCGCGGTGTTCGTCTCCGGCGGCGGAACGAACCTGCAGGCGCTGATCGACGCGCACCTGCCGTCCGTGGAAATCGCCCTGGTCGTGTCACGCGTTCCGGACGCGTACGCGCTCGAGCGCGCGCGGCGGGCCGGGATCGAGGCGCTTTGCATCGAAGGCAAGCGCGCCGCGTTTGAGGAGGCCGCGCTTTCGGCGCTTCGCGCGCGGAACATCGGCGTCGTCGTGCTGGCCGGGTTCCTGACGATCCTGAGCCGTGCGTTTGTCGAAGCGTTCGGCGGGCCGATCGTCAACGTCCACCCGGCGCTGATCCCGTCGTTCTGCGGCATGGGTATGTACGGCCTGAAAGTGCATGAGGCCGCGTTGGCCCGCGGCGTCAAGGTCACCGGCGCGACCATCCATATCGTCAACGCCGAGCCGGACGGCGGCCCGATCCTCGCGCAGAAGGCCGTCGACGTGCTGCCGGGCGACACCCCGGAGACGTTGCAAAGGCGCGTCATGGAGCAGGCCGAGTGGGTGATTCTGCCGAAGGTGGTCGAGGAAGTGTGCAAGGGATTGTTGGGGTAGGGGAACGCTGGGACTCCGTCCCGGACCCTGCCAAAGGGGTTAAACCCCTTTGGAAACCCTGCTTTTTATGATAAAAGGAGGTTTTCTCCATGCGTACCTGTGCCGAGGCGGCGGGCCGCACGAGCTATCCCGGACGCGGGATCATTTTGGGCGTCAGCGCGGACGGAAAGTCGGCGGTGTGCGCCTATTTTATCATGGGCCGGAGCGTGAACAGCCGCAACCGCGTGTTTGTCGCGGACGGCGACGGCATCCGCACCGAAGCGCGCGACCCGGCGAAACTGGCCGACCCGTCGCTGGTGATCTACGCGCCGGTGCGCGTGGTGCATGACGCGACGATCGTCACCAACGGCGACCAGACCGACACGGTGGCGACGTTTCTGCGCCGGGGCGATACATTCGAGGACGCGCTGCGCACGCGGACGTTTGAGCCGGACGCGCCGCATTACACCCCGCGCGTCAGCGGGATCATGGAGCGCGCGAACGGCGCGTGTACGTACAAACTGTCGATCCTCAAAAGCGCGGACGGCGAACCCGCGTCGTGCCGACGGTTTTTCTTCGAGTACGCGGCGCCACTCGCCGGTCAGGGCCATTTCATCCACACCTATGCGGGCGACGGCAACCCGCTGCCCTCGTTCGTCGGCGAACCCGAACCGGTCTCGATCGAAGGCGGCATCGACGCGTTTTCCGAAACGCTGTGGAACGCGCTCGACGCGGACAACAAAGTGTCGCTGTTCGTGCGGTTCATCGATTTGGCAAGCGGCGCGGCGGAGACGCGGATTGTGAACAAGTACTGAGGGCGGACGACGGGCCAAAGGGCTCCGCCCTTTGGGATCCCGCTTAAGGGCCATTGGCCCTTAAGAATCCCATCCTAGGGTGTTCTGTTGTTGCTTATGCCTACCCAAAGCAGGGTTTCCAAAGGGGTTTTGCCCCTTGGCCTGGTGGTCCTGGTGCTGGGCGTCCTCCTACCGTCCCCCTTCCCCTCACAGAAAGGAGCCTTTCCCATGCCCACCGAACTCTCCTTAAAATACGGCTGCAATCCGAACCAGGTTCCC
>JAVBOQ010000054.1:0-6122 GCA_031550455.1 Eubacteriales bacterium | reverse complement strand
CCAAAATGCGCATTCCAAATCGCCTCACCAATTCCGAGTAATTTACTCTGAATTAGCATACACGCGAACCCCCGCTTTGTCAAGCGTCACAAAAGGAAAAAGCCCCCCAAAGAGGCTTTTCTTTGGTTCTTTCTTTTCCCCCGAAAAGAAAGAACACGTTCCCTTCCCTTATGCCTCTGCCTCCCGCCCGTACACCTCGAACTGCGTCAGCGCGGGAAAAATCGACGGGACGTCCGCCTTGATCAGGTCGCGCAGCATGACCCATTCGACGGCGCGTTCGCCGATCGCGAACCGCTGCGCCTCGACCGTCTTTTCAAGCGGCAGCTCGAGCGCGAACCCGTCGGAGCACGCGAGCGTCGCCCGCGTCCACCACGCGTCATGCGGGAAATCCGCGCGCAGCGTCAGGACAACCTCATCAACCGTAACGCTTCTGCCAAAGTCAACGCGGATCCAGGCGTCCGCCCGGCCTCCGATGCCCCATGAATGGTAGGGCCAGCCGCCGTGGCTTTCGTTGAACCGGTGGCCGTCGACTGCGTTTCTGGCGAAAAACTGCGCCTCGCCGCGCGTTTCGACGTTCGCGGACGCGTGCGGGAAACAGCGGCACCCGTCGCCGCGCTGGTCAAACGGGTTCAGCGCGACATTTCGGCGCGCGTCCCCGCCCACCGGCCCGACCGTCATCGCGTGGCAGTCGCCGGAAAAGGCCTGCGGCGGGTAGCCGTTCGCCGCGTCGCCAAACGGAATCTCAAACGAAAACGCCTTGTCCGGCAGGAACACCGGCGCGGCGGCGACCGCCTGGTCGACCAGAACCGCGGCATGCGCGTTTTCCGACTGAAACAGGATCCTGTCGCCCGGCTGATACGCGCCGCGATAGATCAGCCGCGCGTCGCCCAGGCCCTCCGCGCGCGCCAGCGTTTCGCCCGCCGCGCTCACCACCGTGATCGTGTACATTTCCCATCACCTCGCGGCCATTATACCGCCTTATCGCCACATTTGCCATTGAAAAAACGCCGTGTTACAATAATAAAAGTACCGAATGGAAAGAGGAGCGGCAATGGAGAAGAAAATCAACCCGTCCTGCCCATGCAAGGTGTCCTGCCCGAGCCACGGCGACTGCGAGGCGTGCAAAGCATACCACAAGAACGGCAAGACGACCTGCCAGCGGATTGAGAAGAAAAAAGAAGCGAAAGCATAAGCAAAAAGCCAAAAGAATTGTCAAACCTTCTTCTTCCTGCTATAATAGAATGTCGCGACTTTTGCGGGAAGAAGGGTTTTTTTTATGATGCAACGTCGTATCCCAATGGAAAAAGAAGAAATCAAGCGGAGCATTGTCGGCAAACTGCAGCGCCATTACGGCTGCTCACTGCAGGAAGCGACCAGCCTGCAAGTATACAAAGCCGTCGCCTCAACGATTCGGGACCAGATCATGTCGCGCCTCGTGTCGTCCAGGCGCGCGGTGCGCGACGCGCAGGGCCGGCGGCTTTACTACCTGTCGGTGGAGTTTCTGATGGGCCGCTCGCTCCACGCGAACCTCTTGAACCTCTGTGCCACAAAGGAATACCAGGAGGCGTTTGAAGACCTGCATATCAGCATCGAGGACGTGCTGCGCGAGGAACCGGAACCAGGCCTTGGCAACGGCGGGCTGGGCCGGCTCGCCGCGTGCTTTATGGATTCGCTGGCGACCGAAAACCTGCCCGCGATGGGCTGCACGATCCGGTACGAATACGGCCTGTTCCGCCAGCGCATCGTGGACGGCCAGCAGGTCGAGCTGCCGGACAACTGGCTCGAAAACGGCAACGCGTGGGAAATCGCCGTGCCGGAAGAGAGCGTCGAAGTGCGGTTCGGCGGGCGGCTCGAGGAGACATGGGCCGACGGCGCGCTGCATGTCCGGCTGGTCGACTTTACGCCGGTCATCGCGATCCCGTACGACATGCCGGTCACCGGGTACGACACCGACATGGTGAACGTGCTGCGCATGTGGAGCGCGCAGAGCCCGAAGACGATCGACCTGCAGTCATTCGGCCAGGGCAACTATGCCAAGGCGCTTGAGGGCCGCGTGTTCGCGGAAGTGCTGTGCAAGGTGCTGTATCCGGAGGACGACCATTTTGAGGGCAAGCAGCTTCGGCTGAACCAGCATTATTTCTTTACATCGGCGACGATCCAGCACATGATCAACGAGTACAAGCGCGACTATGGCGAGGATCTGCACGGTTTGCCGGACAAGGCGGTCATCCACATCAACGACACGCACCCGGGCCTGGCGATTCCCGAGCTGATGCGCATCTTAATCGACGAAGAAGGCTTCGGCTGGGACGAGGCTGAAGACATGACGCGGCGGATGGTCGCCTACACAAACCACACGATCATGTCGGAAGCGCTGGAACGCTGGCCCGAAAGCATGGTCAGGGCACAGTTCCCGCGCATCTACCAGATCCTTGCCGAGCTGAACCGGCGGCTCTGCGAAAAGCTCTGGGAGAAATTCCCGGCTCAGTGGGACAGAATCGCGCAGCTCGCGATCCTGGCGTACGACAAGCTGCACATGGCGAACCTTTGCGTCGCCTGCGCGTACTCGGTCAACGGCGTGTCGCAATTGCACGGCAGCATTCTGAAGCGCTCGACGTTTCATGATTACAATCTGATCATGCCGGAAAAATTTTCCGCGATCACCAACGGCATCACGCACCGCCGCTGGCTGATGCTGTGCAATCCGCGCCTCTCGTCGCTGATCACCGGCGCGATCGGCGACCAATGGAAAACCGATCCCGAGCGGCTGCGCGACCTTCTGCCGATGCGCGACGACGCCGCCTTCCGCGAGCAGTTCGCCAAGGTCAAGCGCGAGAACAAGCTGCGCCTGTCGCAGTGGCTGATTCTAAACCAGCGCGAAGGGTTCGACCCCGATTTCATGCTGGACGTACAGGCGAAAAGGCTGCACGAGTACAAGCGGCAGTTGCTCAACGCGCTGCACCTGCTGGTGCTGTACAACCGCGTCGCCGACGAGCCGACGTACGACATGCCGCCGCGCTGTGTGATCTTCGGCGCGAAGGCCTCGCCCGGCTACCGCCGCGCGAAGCAGATCATCCGGTTTGCCAACGCGGTCGGCGACTTGATCGCCAAGCATCCGCGCGCTAGCAAGCTGCTCAAAGTCATTTTCCTCGAAAACTACCGCGTGTCGGCGGCCGAGGTGCTGATCCCGGCGGCGGAGCTGTCCGAGCAACTGTCGACCGCGACAAAGGAAGCGTCCGGCACCGGCAACATGAAGTTCATGATCAACGGCGCGCTGACGATCGGCACGCTTGACGGCGCGAACGTCGAGATGGACGACGCCGTCGGGCGCGGCAACATTTACATCTTCGGCGCGCGCGCCAACGAGGTCGAGTCGATCTACGCGACCGGCGCGTACCAGGCGTCTTCGGTCTTTGAAAACAACCAGGAGGTGCGCCGCGCGATGACGCAGATGATCGACGGCACGCTGGCCGAGGCCGGCGCGTTTAACGAGCTGTACCACGCGCTGCTGTTCGGCGACTTCGGCGGCATGGCCGATCCGTATCTGGTGCTCAAGGACTTTGGCTCGTACACCATGGCGCAAAAGCGCGTCAACAGCGACTACCAGAACACCGGCAAATGGCAGCGGATGGCGATCGCGAACGTCGCGTGCGCCGGTATCTTTTCGAGCGATCGGACGATCCGCGAGTACAACGACAACATCTGGCACCTGGCCCCCGCGGTGTGGTGACCGGGATGCGCTGCCTGCACGACAGCCGAGACGGCGCCTACCGCTCGCCCGGCGGCGCTCAACCCGCCGGCGGAGACGTGTGCCTGCGCCTGCGCGTTGAGGATGGTCATCCGGAAACCGTACAGCTTCGGCTCTGGTTCGGCAAGGAGAGCTTTCACCCGATGAAGCCTTCGCCGGATGACCCGGCGCTGTACGAGGCGTCTGTCCGCCTGCCGGAGACGCCGTGCCTCGTCTGGTACGATTTTCAGCTTTGGGAAAACGGTCAGTTTCTCTGGTACGGGAACGCCGAGGACGGGCTCGGCGGCGTCGGCGCGAAGGTCTTCGGCGAAGCGCGTTCGTTTCAGATCACCGTGTACGACCCGGCGTTCGCGTCGCCCGATTGGACGCGTGGCGCGGTGTTCTACCAGATTTTCCCGGACCGGTTCGCGCGCGGTTCCGGCGGCGCGCTGCTGCCGCTGCCCGGCACCCGCGTCTGGCACGAGAACTGGAACGAGCAGCCGTCGCTCGAGATCGACCCGAAAAGCGGCGACAACGCAGCGCATGACTTTTTCGGCGGCACGCTGGAGGGCGTCCGCGAGAATCTGCCGTACATCGCTTCGCTCGGCGTGACAGCGCTGTACTTAAATCCGATTTTTTCAGCCGGGACGAACCACCGGTTTGACACGATCGACTGGAAGCGGATCGACCCGGCGCTCGGCACGGAGGACGACTTCCGCGCGCTGTGCAGGGACGCGGCCGCGCTCGGCATCCGCGTCATCCTCGACGGCGTGTTCAGCCATTCCGGCGACCGCAGCCCCTTTTTCGCCTCCGCGCGCGATTCCGCGGACTCGCCGTATCGCGGCTGGTACGCGTTCGAGTGCTGGCCGGACCTGTACAAGAGCTGGTGGGGCTTCCCGACGCTGCCGGAACTGAACAAATACCATCCGGACGTCATCGACTACTTTTTGATGGACGACGACGCCGTCGTCCGGCGCTGGCCACGGCTTGGCGCGAGCGGCTGGCGCATTGACGTCGCGGACGAACTGCCGATGGAGTACCTTCGGCTGCTGCGCCGCGCGGTGCGCGAGGCGAAAAGCGACGGGTTGGTGATCGGCGAGGTCTGGGAGGACGCGTCGAACAAGATCAGCTACGGCAGGATGCGCTGCTACTGCCTCGGCGACACGCTGGACGGCGTGATGAACTACCCGCTGCGCGAGGCCGCGATCGCCTTCCTGACCGGGAAAATCGACGCCGCGGCGTTCAAGCGGCGCATGGATTCGCTGTATGAAAACTATCCCGCGCCGTTCGCGCGGTCGCTGCTCAACGTGCTCGGCAGCCACGACCGCCCGCGCGTGTTGAACGTGCTGGCGGGCGTCGACGGCAACGACCTGCCGCGCGAAAAGCGCGGCGCGCTGAAGCTCACCGAAGCGCAGCGCGCGCGCGGCGAAAAGCTTTTGAAGCTGCTGTTGTCGCTGATTGTGGCGATGCCCGGCATGCCGTGCGTCTATTACGGCGACGAGGCCGGTATGGAAGGCGCGGCTGACCCTTACAGCCGCGCGCCGTTCCCGTGGGGCCGCGAGGACGAGACGCTGACCGCCTGTTTCCGCGAAACGCTGTCGCGCAGGCGGAGCAGCGCGGCGCTGACGGACGGAGGACTCGAAATTCTGGATGTGACGCCGGACGTGGTCGCGGTGGTGCGGTCAAACGAAGGCGGCTCGGCGGTCACCGTGGTCAACCGGGGCGACCGCGCGGCAGAGATCGCCGTGAAAGGCCGGAGAGCGTCGGTGCCCGCGTGGGGACCGGTGTGGTGGGAAGCGTGACGGAGCGCGCGGGAGGGGACGCTGGGACTCCGTCCCAGACCCTGCCAAAGGGATTTCATCCCTTTGGAATCCCGTCTTTTCGCCTCACGGCGGGCTTGAGTTTGTTGATATCTACCCTAAGAAGGGATTATCACGAAAACTCACACAAAGGAGCACAAGGAACCAAGCCCGACAGGATAACCCCATCGGGCTAAGCCCGAGAGAGTGCGAAACCTGCAACAGGTCAAGCCGAGGCGGGCACCGGAGCGGAGTAATTGGGGTCGAAGAATGTGCCACTGGAAAGCAAGGCATGGGTGATGATTAGCAGCTTTCTGCACAGGGCGATGATGGCCTTCTTCTTGCCGGCGCGGCGTGCAAGCGACCAAAACCAAGCGCGTAGCCTGGGGCAGTTTCTACTTCGCGCGCAGCTCCACGCACATTGGTTCAACACTCGCTTGAGGTGGCTGTTTCCGTGCTGGATGCGTGAGGACTTTTTTTTCCAGCGCTTTCATTGGACCCGGGGGAAAGCCCCGCCCATGCCGCCAACTGTTCTCCGGAACTGAACTGCGACATGTTAACGCCGATCTCGCCGACGATCTGAACGGCTGCCTGTT
>JAVBOQ010000299.1:0-5878 GCA_031550455.1 Eubacteriales bacterium | reverse complement strand
CGTGCAGGGTGTCCGCGAACAGCTTCGTGTCGCCGTACAGCCGGTTCCACGCGCGGAAACAGTATGCCGCGGTCGCCCCGGAATCCTCGAACAGGCTGGCGTAGTAATTCCGCCAGTAGGTGCGGCCTTCCGGCTCCGGGTTCCAGAAATTGTACATCTCCGGGAAGTTCCAGGCGATCACAAACCGCATCTCGCCCGTTTCGCCCGGCGCGACGCGCATCCGGCCCTCGACGCAGCCGGTGTCGCGGCCCGCGTCGTCCTCGGGCGGCCTGTCCGGGTAGGCGCGGTCGTTCAGCATGCCGGGACGGACAAAATCCTCCCAGAACATCTCGATCGCGTCCTGCCAGCCGCCGCGATACCAATGCCGCTGAAACGCCATGTCCTTCGCGTCCGTCGCGAGCGTCACGTCGCCCCTGCTCTCCCGTGGCAGCTTCGCATGGTCGCAACGCATCCGCACCCCGCGGCACCCGGAAGCGGCGCACGGGACGCTCGCTTCGGTGTCGCGCGCCAGCCCGCGCGGGAACGGGCTGCTGAAGAAGCAGCAAACCGTGTAATCGATCGGTTCCGCCGTATCGTTTTCAATGTAAAAAGAGAAAAAGGCCGCCGGGATCGACGAATCGTCACCGTTTAACGGGATGAACGGGTTAAACGCGGCAAAGCGCGTCCGACCGGGAAAGCGCGCGTCGCGGAGCGCGACCTCGGCCAGCGGGAAGCGGCCGTCAAAATCCGCCTCGTCAAAGTGCGGCAAGCCGGCCAGCGTCTTCGCGTCCGGGCCGAAACCGAAGCCGTTGTGGCCCCACGGCTGATTCAAGTGCTTTTCCCCGCCGTACGGCGGCGGATACGGGCCGTTCAGCATCCGCGCGTCGATCGTCTTTCCATTGCGCTCCGCCTTGACGGCAAAGCCGGAATAGCCGTTCAGGCCGCGCTTGGCGGGCCGGTTGAAAATTTCAAACTCGCAGAGCCGCCCGTTTCCGCCAAGGCCGACGCACCCGGTTCCGATGCCGCCCAGCGGAAAAGAGATCTGGCTTGCCTTCGCTCCCCGGTAATGCATACGCGTCATCCTCCGTGCGATTGCCTGGCGCTCATTTTACCATACGGCATCAGGAAAGTCCATCCAATGTATAATCAACAGATTTTAGGAAATACGTCGATTTCTCCTGTTGATCAAAAATATGGTTGAAAAAATAGCCGGAATGCTATATAATTCATTTAGCTTAAAATCGAAGGGTGATACAAATGGCCAAAACCCGTTCACCCGGCGCCGGGGCGTACTGTTATTGTACTATTGTCATCCTGCTGGTCGCCCTTTTCTTCTTCGGATGGCTCAAGCCCGCCACCGTCTCCAAGTTCGGCGGCTGGATCAACGAGCCGACGTCCGTCAAGCTGTACGCGCCGCCAGCGCCGGAGACAAGCTCGCCAAAGCTCAAGGTCACCGTCAACAACGACAGGATCCTGCTCAACGGCGAAAAGTACGGCAAGGCGAAGGGTGTCTACGAATGCCTGCTGATGCCGATGGACGTGTACGCGGCGGAGGGCGCGGATCCGGAAGCGTGGTTCGCGGCGGCGCTGCCGAGGCCGTTCACCGGGCAGTCCGCTTCCTCGCTCGGCGCGCGGCCTGGCGACGCGCTGTATGTGCGGCTGGCCGACGCGGACGAGGCGGCATCCGGCGCGCAGCCCGGCGCGTGGTCGTCGGTGCGCCTTGAAGGCGCGGCGATCAACTACGCCCCGTCCTACACCGCCTTTAACCTGTCTCCGTTTGTCGGCGAGGTCGAAAAGTTTGTCGGCGGCGGCATCGCGGAGAACAAAATTCAGAAACAGACGGTGCTGGACGAGCTGTCCATCTACCGGACGGCCGCGGACGTTCTGCCCTACGCCGCCGGGCTTGCGCTGCTGCTGCTGGCCGCGTTCCTGTGGTCCGTGCTGTTCCGGCCGCAGCTGCGCAGGCGGATCGGCACCGTGGCGTTCGTGTGGACCGCGCTGCTGGGCCTTTTCGTCTCCCTCGGCGCGACGGTGATCAACGAACTGTTCCTGGCGCGTGAATCGAACCTGCTGTCCGCCGGCGAAATCAAATGGATCAACTGGACCGGCTTTCTTGGCGAGGCGACGCTCTTCCCGTACGGCGTGGCCGCGCTGTCGCTGGTTGCATTGTTCACGCTTCATTTTAAGAACAAGAAAAAGCTGCACCTGATGCTCAAGAGCTGGCAGCTGTACATCCTGCTCGTGCCCGCCATCGTGCTGTTCGCGGTCTTCTCCTACGGCCCGATGTTCGGCGTCACGCTGGCCTTTAAGGAATACCACCTCGCCTCGACGATACAGCAGATGCCATGGGTCGGGCTGCACTGGTTCCAGTACGCGTTCAGCGATCCCGGCTTCCTCGCGGCGCTCGGCAACAGCATCATCATCAGCGCGCTGCACATGCTGTTCGGCTTTCCGGCGCCGATCCTGCTGGCGCTCCTGGTCAACGAGCTGCGCAGTTCCTCCTACCGGCGGCTGACGCAGACCATCTCGTTCATGCCGCAGTTCCTGTCCTGGGTCGTCATCGGCTCGGTCTTCATCGGCCTTCTGTCGCTCGACGGCCCGATCAACCAGCTGATCATGCTGTTCGGCGGCAAATCGGTGCACTTCCTCGGCCTGCCGGATGTGTTCCGCGGCACGCTGATCGTCACCAGCATCTGGAAGGGCATCGGCTATTCGAGCATCATTTACCTGGCGGCGATCGCGGGCGTCGACCCGCAGCTTTACGAGTGCGCGAAGCTCGACGGCTCGTCGCGGCTGAAGAACATGTGGTACATCACGCTGCCGTGCATTTCCGGGGTCGTCATCGTCATGCTGATCCTCCGGCTCGGCTCGATCCTGGAGGCCGGCTTTGACCAGATCGTCAACATGTACAACCCGACCGTCTACTCGACCTCCGACATCATTGACACGTTCATCTACCGCAAGGTGTTCCTGAGCACGAGCGGCGGCGGCTCCATGTACGACTACTCCGCGGCGGTTGGCCTGTTCAAATCGGTCGTAGGACTGATCTTCATCGTCGGCAGCAACATGCTGGCGCGCCGGGTCGAAGGAAAGGAGGCCGCACTGTGGTAATGCCGAAACACAAGAGCACCAAAATCCGCTCCACCACGGGCGAACGCGTTTTTGACACCTTCAACGTGACGTTCATGTTCCTGCTGATGGTGATGATGCTGTTCCCGTTCTACGATGTCATCGTGCAGTCGTTTTCCGACGGCAAGACATACTTCGGGCTGTTTGCCGTGCCGAAGAAGGTCACATGGGACGCGTACCGGATGCTGGTGAACTACACCGACCTTTGGAACGCGTACGGGACGACGATTCTCAGGAGCCTGTGCGTCGTTTTCGGCCACCTTTTCATCACGACGATGGCCGCGTACTCGCTGTCGAAAAAGTGGCTGCCGCTCAACAGCCTTATCACGAAGCTGATGCTGTTCACGATGCTGTTCGGCGGCGGCATGATCCCGACATACCTGCTCTACCGCGACATCAACCTGCTCAACACGTTTTCGGTGCTGGTGCTGCCCGGCCTGGTCTCCGCGTACAACATCCTGATCATCCGGAACTTCTACCAATCGATCCCGGCGTCGCTGGAAGAGTCGGCGCAGCTCGACGGCGCCGGCTGGATCACGATCTGGGCGCGGATCATCATGCCGCTTTGCAAGCCCGTGCTGGCCACGGTCGCGCTGTGGCTTCTGATGGGCGTCTGGAACGACTGGTTCGCGCCGTCGGTCTATGTCAACAGCGGCAAGTACAAGGTCATCCAGCAGATCCTGCGCAAGTTCGTCATCGAGAACGACCCGTCCGGCATCGAAAAGGCGCTGAAGATCATCAACGAAAAGCGGGAGAACTTCACCGGGCGTACGCTGCACTCCGCGACGATCCTTGCGGCCAGCATCCCGATCCTGATCATCTACCCGTTCATACAGAAATACTTCACCAAGGGCATCATGCTGGGCGCGGTCAAGGGCTAAGGTGATACGGCGACGGCGAGAGACCCGTTGTTCGATCATAACCGCACAAAGTCAGGGAAGGAGGACGCTTGGTACAGGTTCTCACGCGCAAGTACACCATCCGACAGTAACGAAAGGGGCGTCACCATGAAGAAAATTATTTCTCTGCTGATTACCGTTTTGATGATTTCCTCCCTGGTTCCCGCGGCGCTCGCGGAAGCGTCAATCCCGTATACGGGCGAAAACCACATCACGCTCTCTGACGGCGAAAACTTTGACACCGACGACAACCAACTGATGGTTTGGTTCCGTCCGCAGGTCATCGACTCGCTGACCCAGGAAGGCGCGACGATGGACGTGCTGAACCTCATCGCCGACAAGCTTGGCTTCGACCTGCTTTTGTGCAACCAGTCCGACTCGAAGGACAACTTCTTCACGCTGAAGATGCAGGAAGGCAAGCAACTGGAAGTCATCGAAGCCTTCGGCAACATGGGCAACTACATGCAGCAGGTCAACGACGGTCTGCTCGAGCCGATCCCGCTGGATCTGGTTCGTGAATACATGCCGAACTACGTCGCCTGGATCGAGGGCTATTGCGGCCCGGACATCTGGAAGCTTTTGACCGTGGACGGCGAGCTGTACGCGCTGCCGAACATCTGGTCGCTGGGCGCGAACGCGATGGGCATCGCCGTCCGCAACGACCTGCTCGCAGCCGCCGGCGCGGAAGTTCCCACGACGATCGAAGCCTGGGGAACCGCGATGGAAAAGATCAAGGCGAATGGCCTGATCCCGTTCCTGGCCAGCAAGGACATCGGCGTCCCGGCCGCGACGGGCTGGATCCTCGGCGCGTACAACGCGTGGCCGACAATCTTCTACGTCAAGGACGACAAGATCGTTTACGGTTCGATTGAGGAAGAATGCAAAGAGCCGCTGAAGATCGCCGCCGACTGGTACGCCAAGGGCTACATCGATCCGGAATACGCGACGATCGACGATCCCACCGCGCAGCAGAAGTGGAACGAGTCAAAGGCCGCCTCGACGATGTTCTATTTCTATTGCTTCTATCCCAAGGGAGCACACCTGGGCGACGACTACTACCGCGTTGTGTACAACACGCCCGGCGCGGAAGTGACGCACATCGCGCTGCCCACCGGCCCGGACGGCTTCTCCGGCGTCATTCAGAATCCGTCGATCGGCCCGGGCAACCGCTTTGGCGCTGGCATCAGCCAGGAAAAGATGATCAAGTACATGCAGTTCTGGGATGCCTGCGCGTTCCAGCAGGAGTACATCAAGATGTTCATGGCCGGCGTCGAAGGCGAGACGTATAACATGGTCGACGGCAAGGTCGAGTTCATCGAGGGCCTTGCGGACGTGAAGGACGAAGCCGGCAACATCGTCACCGACAACAAGAAAGAACGCCAGAAGCTCGGCATCGAGTGCGACTACAACTGCATCCCGGTTTCGTTCAACAACTACGATCTGCAGTACTGGAACCTCGACCAGACCTACACGCAGGCCCGCATCGACGCCCCCAGCAAGAACCCGGGCAAGTACGACATCCTGCGCACCTATCAGCGCCCGGTCTGGGATCAGTACAAGGACGTGCTGTCGAAGATGGCGGAAGAATTCCACTATGACGTCGTCACCGGCAAGAAGTCCGTCGACGAGTTCGACGCGTTCCGCGAAGCGTGGCTCGCCGCCGGCGGCCAGCAGGTGCTCGACGAGGCGAACGCGATCTATTTCGGCAAGTAAGACCAGGGTTTCACGAAGGGGCCGCGAGAGCGGTCCCTTTTTTGTGGGGGAGGTGTGGGGGGGGAACGCCAAAGGGCTCTGCCCTTTGGAATCCTGCTTAAGGTCCATCGGCCCTTAAGAATCCCTTCTTTGGGTTTGCGTAATCCTCATACGTCACG
>JAVBOQ010000073.1:0-19160 GCA_031550455.1 Eubacteriales bacterium | reverse complement strand
ACGATCGAGTATTCGGTGGACGGCGGCGCATGGAATGACTATTCCGGGCCGATTTCGATGCCCGCCGGAACGCTACAGGCGCGGGCAAGCGCGCCGGGTTTTGCCGTGAGTGCGACAATGACCGAGACGTATACACAAATGGATTCCTGCGCCACCCCCACCGCCAACCCACCCGGCGGCGCTTACGCATCCTTCCCGCAGACAGTGACGCTGTCCTGCGCGACGGAAAACGCGATGATCCTGTATTCGGTGGGCGAAGGGCTGTGGGAACTCTATCACAATGGGGTTACGATGACCGGCCCCGGTACGCTTCTGGCGGAGGCGAAAAGATCTGGCTATTCCGACAGCGGGATCATGACCGAGCAGTATACACTGATGGATTCCTGCGCCACGCCGACCGCCAACCCACCCGGCGGCGCTTACGCATCCTTCCCACAGACAGTGACGCTGTCCTGCGCGACGGAATTTGCGACGATCGAGTATTCGGTGGAAGTAGGGGTGTGGCAACTCTATCACGATGGGGTTACGATGACAGCCCCCGGTACGCTTTTGGCGCAGGCGAAAAAAACCGGCTTTTCCGACAGCGGGTTCATGACCGAGCAGTATACACTGATGGATTCCTGCGCCACGCCGACCGCCAACCCGCCCGGCGGCAGCTACGCATCCTTCCCGCAGAACGTGACGCTGTCCTGCGCGACGGACGGCGCGACGATCTACTATACCACGGACGGCACCGCGCCTACCGACTCGAGCGACGTCTTCAGCGGGGCGATCTCCGTGTCCGAGGGGATGACGGTCAAGGCCATCGCCACGGCGGACGGATTAGCCAACAGCGGCGTGATGTCCGAGACCTACACGAAGGGCAAACCCGCGCCGAAGACCGGTCCGAGAGGGCAGTTCATCCTGCTGCCCGACAACTATGTGTACGAAAGCGCGACGATCGGCAACTGCAAGGACTGGGTCAACGTGCGCTCCGGCCCGGGTACGGAATACGACATCGTAGGCCGGGCCTACCTCGGCGAGGCGATCAAGCTGAACATGTGGGTCGCCAACGAAACCTGGTGCGAAGTGTTCTACAGCGGCGGGTCAAAGCTCGGCTGGGTGTACGGGCGGTACATCATTCCGAAGAAGTAATACAAGCGCATCAATACGTCAAGGCCGCCGGAAACCCGGCGGCCTTGATTGTCAGCTACATTGGATGCGGCGGCTACCAGAGGGGTGGAAGCGCGCCGGAATGGGCCTTTGCGTTATTGCGTTTCGACCTGCGACCTGAACTCGTCAAAGAACTCCGGGCAGGCCCAGGCGCCGCATCCGCCGACCAAATTGCCCTGCACCAGCAACTGGAGCGAAAGACCGTTTTTCAGGCGGATCGTCAGCAACTGTTCCGCGTCGAGAATCTCGCTGTCACTGTACATCGCGAACTCCTGCAGCAGCGCGATGAGCTCGTTTGCCTTCAGTTCGTCTGTGACCACGCCGACGCCGGACAGTTCCACGGACGCAACCTGATCAAGCACATCCAGCGTATCGCTGAACAGTTCGCGGGTAAGGAGCGAATAGCTTGCGTAGCTGACCCGCTGGAACAGGCGCAACACGCCGTCCACTTCGGCCGCCACCGCCGTCAGTTTGCTGATCCCGGTCAGTTGGTACAGCTTGGATCCGACCCGAACCACGTTGGAATACACGCCGACCTGCGTGATCGTCGACGGTTCGTCGGTGAAGACGTCCACCGTCGCGATGTCCGTATCAATCAGCGAGGAAGGGACGGGCATCGGCTGCTCCAACATCCGGTAAAACCGGCCGTTGATGCCCACCAGCGGCGGGTTCGCGCCTTCGCCCGCGAACAGCGACACGGCGGCCGCCTCGTCGGTCGCGCCGCCGGAACCCGCGGCGTGGGTATAGATGCCCTGCCCGAGCGTGTTCTGCTGCGCCGGCATGCCGCCGCCGTAGTTCGCGCCGAGGCCGATCATCACCGTCAGCGCCACCGCCATCACGGCGGCCGGCGTAAAGCGGGCCCACTCAGGCCGCCTCGCGCGCGCCTGCGCTACGCCCACGGTCCGCCTGTGTTCCGTACGGACGAGAATGCGATGACGCAACGCAGGCGTCGCGCACACCCCGCCCAACATTTCCGCGGCGGTGGCGGGAAGTTGTTCGATCCCCTTCGCCCGGAGCAGCACACGGCGCTTCAACGCGTCGCCGGCCGTGAGCCCGCTTAGCATTTCGTCCGCCGTGGGGCGAAGCATCTCGACTTCGATCATCGATTCTCACCTCCCTTTAATATCGTTTCCAGTTTTTTTCGGGCGCGGGAGAGGCGACTGGAGATCGTCCCTTCCGGCAGATCGAGCATCACGGCGATCTCCGCGATGCCAAATCCCTGGTAGTAGTGCAGCAGGATGACTTCCTTAAACGACGGCGACAGCTTGGAAACCGCCTCCATCAGGTCCGCCTTCTCGGTACGAAAGTCAATATCGTCCGGCGCGGGGATGCAGTCAAACGGCGATCCGAGCACCACGCGCTTCACCCACGCCGCGCGCCATAAATCGCGGCAGCGGTTCAGCGCGACCTTCAACAGCCACGCCTTTTCATGGCCCGGCTGTATCTCCGGAGAGCGCGTCAGCAGGCGCAAAAACACATCCTGACATACATCCTCGGCCTTTTGCCGGTCCCCCAAGTAGAAATACGATACCCTCAGCACGTCGTCGGCATACTGGCTGTATAGCCGCTCGAAGAGGTCTTCAGCCCCAGGCGCGTTGGGCATTTCGGCTACACCGCCTTTGCTTTCCATGATTCAAACGCACGAGCCTTTCCGATTCTTGCATCTTTTGGAAAAGAATCTTTTCCCAGCGGTCAACGCCGCATTCGCATGCAGTTTGGGTCAAAAAACGCCCCTTTATCCGCGGCGTTCTTTGATAAGACGCGCGACACGCGGTCAATCTTCCATCATTATAGCAGCTTTGACATTTTCTGAAAAGTCATGCGAATATTTTCGCTTCGACAAAATCAGACAGCCTTTTCTCTTGCGTTTATAACGAATATTTTGTATGATGTTGTTGAGAAAAATAGTTTGAGGATGGAATATGTCAAACCTAGACGTCCGCATCTGCGAGATGCGTAAACAACTTGAACAATTGTACCATCTCGGCGACAAGACCGCCTCGCTTGAGGTCAGCAAGCGCCTGGACTTGCTGATCGCGCTCGCGCTTCGGGAAAAAAACCGCGGTGAGACAACCTGCGGCCCAGAGGAAGATATAAAGAAGGTATCCGCCCCGGCCGACCCGGAATCATGAGCATGTTACGCATTCGCGCGAAACATTAACAAAATAATCAGAATCATGAAGAATATGTTACAAAACCGCTTGACATCCGACACAATTGACCGTATAATGGCCATAACCCATTCGAGGGAGGGCCATGCGAATGCTAAGGCGTATCATGATTTGTATGCTGGCAATGGCGTTGATCACAGCGCCGTTGCAGTTTGTCTCGGCGGAAACGACAAAAGTCACGCGTTGCGACGCGCGCCTTCGCAAGTCTACGTCCACCTCCAGCGACACGCTGGCGACCGTGCCCGGCGGCACGGACGTCACCGTGCTCGGATCATCCGGCGGGTGGACAAAGACAACCTATAAAGGGCATACGGGTTACATCAGCTCCGATCTTTTGATGGAACTGACGCGCAGCGGCTACTATCCGCTCAAGCTCGGCGACGAAAACCAGTACGTCCGGGAACTGCAAAAGCGCCTCCGGGAGCTTGGTTACCTGGATGAAAACGCGGACGGCGTGTTCGGCGAAACGACAAAAACAGCCGTCATTTTGTTCCAGAAGAACCATAAAATGACGCAGGACGGCATCGCGGGCGGCGAGACGCAGCGCGTGATGTTCTCGGACAGCGCGAAAGCCGCAGCGGGCGGCGTTGTGCCCGTCGCGGCGTCCGGCGCGGCGAGCGGCTCCAGCACGGCGAACAGCGCGGCGAAGGCCGCCTCCGGCACGACGCTGCGCCTCAACGACCGCGGCGACGACGTCCGCAGCCTGCAGCAGCGGCTGATTGAACTGGGCTTCTACAGCGGCAAAGCGGACGGCATATACGGCAAGGGCACCGAGGACGCGGTCGTCGCGTTCCAGAAAAAAGCGAACCTTAACGCGGACGGAAAAGCCGGCACTTTGACGCAGAATCTGCTCTACGCCTCCGGCGCGCCGACCGCTTCCGGCGCGGCGAGCGCTACTGCCGGCGCGTCGTCGTCCAGTTATGAGACCTACAAAAAGGGCATGACCAACAACGGCATCAAGAAGATGCAGGAACGGCTCAAAGACCTGAAGTACATGACCGCGAGCGCGACCGGCTACTTCGGCTCCCAGACATACGCCGCGCTGGTCACCTTCCAGCAGGCGCACAATCTGGCCGCAGACGGCATCGCGGGCAGCGCGACGCAGCAGTTGCTGTTCTCCGCGGACGCGAAGACGGCCGGAGCCGACGCGGCCGCGGATACCGGCAAGACATACCCGACGCTGAAAGAAGGTCTGAAGTCCGCGGCCGTGACGACGATGCAGAAAGAGCTGAAAAAGCTTGGATATCTGTCCGCCAACGCGACCGGATACTTCGGATCACAGACCAAGACGGCCGTCATTGCCTTCCAGAAGAACAACAACCTGACCAGCGACGGCATCGCGGGCAACGCGACCCTGTCCCGCCTCTACAGCACCGCCGCGATCGCCTACGGCTCCTCTGCGTCGTCCTCCACCAGCTCAGGTTCCGCGACCAGCGCGGGCAAAATCAACGGCCCGTCTTCGTCGCAGGTGAAACTGCTGCACTGGTTCCAGGAAGTTAAGCCCAGCCTGAAATCGTCCAGCGTGGTGCAGGTTTACGACCCGGTTTCCGGCTACGGCTGGAAGATCAAGGCGCTGTCGCTCGGACGCCATTTTGACAGCGAGCCGCTGACCGCGGAAGACACGCTGTACATGAACGCAGCATTCGGCGGGGTCACGACCTGGACGCCCAAAGCGGTTTGGGTCAAGCTGCCAAACGGCGTGTGGTCGCTGGCGACCATGCACAACACGCCGCACCTGAGCGGCAACATCGCGAACAACAACTTCGACGGACACCTCTGCATCCACTTCCTGCGCGACATGGACGAATGCAGGGCCAACGACCCGGATTACGGCGTCCAGCACCAGAAGGCGATTCGCGCGGCGTGGAAGTCGCTGACCGGGCAGGTTGTCGAATGACAAACAGGCCATAACGGGTTCCCCCCCCGTTTCGCAAAAGAAGTTCCGGAGCTGGGCTGGAAGCGATTCCAGCCCGGTTTCGTTTTGGTGGGGATAGAGAGTGGAGAGCGACAACGCCGACTGGAAAAAGATCCGCCGCGACGATGCGATAAGGTTTGGAATTGGTACTAGAATCCCTTCCTTTGGAAAGGACATACAAATGAAAGTCCATCCCGCCGTGAGGCGAAAAGCAGGGTTTCCAAAGGGGTTTAACCCCTTTGGCGGAGGTCCAGGAGGCAGAGCCTCCTGGCATCCTCCCACCTGCCGCCCTCTCTCCTCCCGCCGCACCCTCCCTGTCAATCCGAAAACAGCATCTCGATCAGTTTCGTGCCGTCTGGAACCCGCTCACCGGCCGCGCAGACCGCCTCGCAGAAGTGGCGCGGTTCGCCGCCCGGAAAACGGCTGTCGTAGAGGCAGAACGGCACCGGCTCGCCGTCGTGCGCGCCGGTTTCGACAAACGTCGGGTGATCCGACAGGAAAAGCACGCGATACGGCTCGCCGCGAAGATCCATTCGCGCAAGCAGCGGCGCGATCACACGGGCATCCAGCCTGCGCAGCGCTTCCAGCTTCTTTTCGATATCTTTCGCGTGGGACATCTCGTCCGGTGCTTCGACATGCAGCGCGCCAAAGTCCGCGCCGCCGTCCAATCCGGCGACCAGCGCGTCGACTTTTCCCTGATAGTTCGTGTCAAGCTCGCCGTTCGCACCCGGCACATCAGGCGCGGGCAACCCTGCAAGCCGAGCGATCCCCTTGACGAGCGGCACCGCGCTGACCACGGGTCCCTGATGCCCGTAGCGGGCCGCGAAAGGCGGCAGGATCATCGCCTCGCCCGGTGCCCACGGCCAGATCACATTCGCGCGGCGGCCGCGCAGCGCACGAAACGACGCCTCGACCAACCGCCGGATGTCGCCGGGCGGGATCAGGCAGCCGATCGCCTCACCAAGGTGATCATGCGGCCCCGGAAGCTGCGCGCCCCACTCCCCCGCCGACGGCGCGGTCGCCATCTGCCGGAACGTCGGGCTTTCGTGGACGGTGAAGCGAAGCGCGGCGGCCAGCGCGGCAAAATCCGCGTCCGCCATCAGCGCGCGAACCGTGCCGATCGCCTCCTCGCCGCCGATGCCCAGCCCGTTGTGCGAACGCATTACCGAGGTCGCGAAATCGCGGCCGTCCACCGTCGCGAGGTTGACGCGCCAGGCGGTCTCTCCGGCGCGCACCGCGACGTCCGCGCCGGCGGCTTCGAGCGCCGCGCGGCCGGTGTAGCGGCTGCGCGGGTCGTAGCCAAAGATCGAAAGAATCGCCGTGTCACTGCCGGGCTGCGCGCCGTCCGGCACCGTGCGGGCAAGGCCGACGCGGCCGGAAGCCAGCCGCGCCATGCCGGGCAGCTTGAGGGACTGAAGCGGCGTCTGGTTTTGAAGCGCCGCGACCGGCCTGTCGGCGATTCCGTCCCCGATGATCAGAAGGTATCGCATGTGATGATGCTCCAATCAGCGTTTTGTACAAAAAAAGAGCCCGGCGCGGCCGCAGAGCCTTCGGCATACAGGCGGACGCCGTATTCGGGCCGCCTATTTCCGAGGGTACTCCTCACCGTCGTCGGGGTCAAAGTCGGGATTGACCGGCTTCGCGGCCGGAAGGAACGGATCGTCCAGCTCCAGCGGCGGAAGCCCGGCAATCGGCTCGTTCGTCAGGTCGGCCAGGCTGAACAGACCGCGGCGACGGGCGGGTTTGCCCGTCACGGTCCAAAGGCCGCGCCGTTTCTTTTCCACCGGGGCGTCCTCCGCGCGGGGCGAAACCACCCGCTCCGGGCGGTCGTCGCCGGGCGATGCGGGCGATACCGCGTCCTCCTCATGCGGGGCGGGCGCGCTGTCGTAGGGCATCGGGTCTTCCGGCCGCCAATTCTGACGGTCGCTCTCGCGAAAGCGGCGGCGGCGCGGAGACCGCCCGACGGGCGGTTCAAGCGTCGGCTCCGCGTATACAGGCTCTTCATACGCAGTCTCGGCAAACGCGGGTTCGGCATACACCGGCTCATCTTCCTCGGCGTCGGCGTATGCGGGTTCCTCGTCCGGTTCGGAAGGCACGCTGTCCGTCCACCGTTCGGCGGCCGCGTCGGCTTCCGAGTCGTCCGCGCGCCTGCCCGCGTGAAAAAATCCTGGCCACATGCCGGGCCGCGCGTAGGTTTCGACCGGCTCTGGCGTCTGCGATGCATCCGCCCAAGCTTCCGCTTCTTCGCCGTCATCGAACACTGGTTCCGCGACCGGCTCGTCCGGCGGAACTTCCGCCTCCCGCCACGCGTCATCCTGCGCGGCCTCCGGTTCGTCCGCCCATGCGCCGTCCGGTTCCGGGTCGCCTTCTTCCATCTCGTCCGGCGTCTCCTGCCAGAAACCGGCCTCCGTTTCCGGCATGCCGGACTCGTACGCGGGCGGCTCCATGGCCTCGTCCTCGGGATATGGTTCGTCCGTTTCCCGCTCCATCACGACGCTGCCCGCCCAATCCGGGTCGATCTCGGACAGCGTGCTGAGCGTCAGCTCCGTCCACTCCGCGCGGTCCAGGTCGGCGGGCGATTCCGGCGCGTAAAACCCGGCGCCGCTGTCCCATTGCGGCGCAAGCGCGGCGCTTTGCCCGCGCGAAGGTCTGCGCAACCGGCTCATCAACAGCTTGTACGGCCGCCACCTGACGACCCACATGAACCAGTCGACGGCAAGGCCGCCGATCACCAGCGCGGCCAGCCACACCTTCCAATTGGCCAAAAACCAGTTGATTGCGCCGAAAGACGATTTCCCCGACACAATCGACCAAACCCAATCGGTGAGCGTGCGCATCCAGCCCAACAGCAATGTATAGGCGATTTCACCGAATCCTGACAAATCAGCACCCTTTCCCTTCGCCATCCGGCCACGGCGCGAAGCGTTTCGCTCCGTACATACAACGATCGGCAACCGCTAAACGCTTCAATACACGGCGGTTTTCGTCAAGGTCAGCGTCAGCCGCGATACTTCCGGCGTAAACGCGAAGGCGTCGGTGCCGTCCACGCTGCAATCGACCATGACCGTATGCACGCCTTCCGAAAGGCCTGTCGCGTCCACGAACAGATGAATCGACCCGGATGTGAGCGGTTCGACGCTCTGATAATCGCCGGTGATGACGACGCTCATTTCGCTTCGGCTCAACCGGGCGGAAAGGCCTTCGCCAAGGCCCATCACGGTCACCGGCAAGCCGCCGTACGTATGCACATGCTTCGCCTGTATCACGTCGGCTTCGACCACCACCTCGCCGACCGACACGTTGACGACGCCGTCCACCCGGCGCAGCGAGGAATTGTGCACCTGGCTGGTCTGCTGATCGGATATGTCGATCGGGTTTACGACGTGCAGCGCGTCAATCGTGTCGAGCACATCCTGCGGCGCGGCTACCTTGACCGTCGCGGGCGAAACCCGCACATCGCCGAGTGTGTACCCGTGCGACGGCGACCCGACGACCGCGCTTTCCAGGCTGACCGGAATGTCACGCATCGGATACACGCTGACGGAGATCCGCGCGGAATCCACGTTGATCGACTCGCTGGAGATCCGAAGCAGCGGCGATACGATGGGCTGGTTGTTCTCGTCGCGAAGCTCGATCGGCGACGCGATGCTGTCCTCCGGTCTTTCGGCTGACAATCCGGAAAGCGGCAGCGTCACGACCGCGCGGCGAACGGCGCGGACGAGGGATTCAGGGCCGTTGACCGTCACCTGCGACAGATCCGTCGACGGCTCGCCGAGCCAGACCGATTCGGACGCCGCGCCCTGCATTTCGACCGTCAGCGGAATGCGCGGCCTGGACGTGTACGGCTCGACATCCACCTCGATGAACTCCGGCTCAAACGACACGACGGTGCCGAGGTTCGTATACGCGGCGGTAACCTTGACTTTCTGTTTGCCCGCGCCGGTAATCTGCGCCAAATTGACCTGCGGCGAAAAGCTTTCGGCGGTCACGCGGTTCACGTCCGACGCCTTGACCTTGACCCGCATCTTGACCGTAATCGGCTTGCTCGTCAGATCCGTCGTCACGATGTAGCTGCGGTTCTTCAGTGGTTCCGCGCCTTGCACCGCCACCGTCGCGCCGGTGATCGTCTTTTCGATCAGCAGCGACGGGTCGGACGCGATGACAACCGCCCAGAAGGCCGCGGCGATCAACAGCGCCGACAGCTTCATGTACGGGTGGCGGCGGATTGCGTCCCATATGCCGGAAAGCTGCGCTTTCAACGGTTTTTGAGGCTTCGGAACTTGCGGTTGCATGCTACCTCCGGGCGTCAGGCTTGTCCGTTCGGTCTGCGCTTGGTGAACAAAAGCGACAGCAGGTTCGTCCCGCTGTTGCCGGAATCGTAGATCTCTTCCAGAATCTGCCGGAGCGAGCGCGCGTCCAGGTGCCGCGTCAGGCGGCCGTTGCGCGCCATGGAGATGATGCCGGTTTCTTCGGACACGATCAGCGTCACGCTGTCCGTCGTCTCGGAGATGCCCAGCGCGGCGCGGTGGCGCGTGCCCAGTTCGCGGCTGATGCCGGTGTCCTGGCTGAGCGTCAGGATGCAGGCGGCCGCCAGAATGCGCTTCCCGCGAAGGATCATCGCGCCGTCGTGCAGCGGCGTATTCGGTTCAAACACGTTTTCAATCAGCGGCGCGGAGATCTCTGCGTCGATGCGCGTGCCGCTCTGGATCACGTCGCCGAGCCCGGTACGCTGCTCGATGACGATCAGCGCGCCGACGCGCCTGCGCGACATGTTGGTCAGCGCCGCGACCAATTCGCCGACGACCGAATCCTGCGCCTGGCCCTCGCCGGACTTGATCCGGTCCAGCCGCGTCGATCCGGCCCGCCCGATCTGCTCCAGCGCGCGCCGAAGCTCCGACTGGAACAGCACGACGATGACAACCGCGCCGCTGTTGACGACAAGGTTCAAAATCCAGTTGAGCGCCTTTAAGCCCAGCCAGTCGCTGACCCAGTAGACGATGAACAGCATGCCGAGACCCTTTAACACCTGGGAGGCGCGCGTGTCGCGCGTCAGGGTCAGCAGCTTGTAGATCAGGAAAGCGACGATCAGAATGTCGATGATATCGACAATCGTCGGGCTGCTGATGACGCTCCAAAGCAAATTTGAAGCGTTTTGCCAAAGCTGCTGCAGCATGTGCGCCCTCTCTTTCCTGTGGATCCGGCATCATTATACACCAGCGGGCGAGTGAACGGAAGGTAAAAACCGATGAAATTTCTGTAAACCGAAAGCGCGCCCGCCAGTTTGCCGGTGCGCGCCCTCGGTCTTGCGATTGGGTTCGCCGGGCGTCAGCCGTTCCCGAACACCGAGACTTCCTCCGGCCGGTCCCATATGGCAAACAGAAATTCGACCATCATGTAGCCTTCCTTGCCGTCCACCCGCACATGCGCCCAGCCGTCATGCAGGTACTCGATCACCTCAACCTGCGTGCCGTTGTAATATTTCCCAAGCGAGTCGCTGGTTTTCGACGGGCCCTTGCGCAGGTTCAGCCGATCCTTCGAATCCGGGTTTGCGACGACGCTGAACATGCGCCCGTCGTAAGTCCGGTCGTTCCGCGACACGACCAGATACTGCGCCGGCACATACCCGCGCAGCCCGTCCATGTCGACGTAAAACCATGTACCGACCGCGTCGAGCACCAGCAGGATTTTCTGGTCCGGCACCGGCGTCGTCTTCGCGTCCGGCAGCGGCGTCTCGTAGATCCGCAGCGGCCCGAGCGGCAATTCGTCCTTCGTCCTCTGCCTGCCGGCCACCAGCGTCACCAGGCTGGTCAGCTTGTCCGTCTTGTACATATTCGCGGCGGGCATGTACCCTTCGGTTACGCCGACGCGCACCCGGAAAAAGTCGCCCTCTTCCTTCAGCACAAACACCGTCGTCCCGCTCGGATAGCGGCCGAGCTCCTTCGCGTTCGCGCCCGGCGCGTCGGTGAGCGCGACCGTATCGCCCGCGTTCGAAACGCTGACGACCGCCGCGGGCTCCCTGTCCGGCGCCAAGGACACGCGCGCTGGCGCGCCGCCTTCCGGTTCCCGCCACATCACATCGTTCATCCAGGCATACCGGTATCCAGCCGTGTCTTTTTCGGCGACGATCACGAAATCATCGGGCGCGTAGTGGAACGCGTACTCACCGATCGTTTTCAGACTGCCTGGCAGGCGGATTTCCCACATCGCCGAGCAGTTGTTAAACGCGCCTCTGCCGATTTGCAAAAGTCCGGGCGGCAGCGTGACATGCGCCAGCGATATGCAGTCGATGAACGCATATTCCCCGATCGATTCGAGCGCGATCGGCAGGGCGACGCGCTGCAGCTCCGTGCAGCCTAAAAAAGCGCCGCTGCCGATCGATTTCAGGCCCGGCGGAAAGGTAACGCTCTGCAGCATATCGTTGTAAGCGAACGCTTCCTCGGGAATGCTCGTGACAAACGACGGCACGTCGTACGACAGGCCGTAGCTCCTGGGGAAAAAGCACATCGTGTTGTCCGACCGTCGGTAGACGACGCCGTCGACGCTGAAAAATGCCTTGTTGCCCTCGGCGATTTCCACCCGCTTGAGCGTCTCGTTCAGGTACGACCAATCGTTCTCCACCGACAGCAGCGACGCGGGCAGGTACAGGCGCTCAAGCGCGCGCAGACCGGAGATCTGCCCGTAGGACAGCCACTGAACGCCTTCGCGCAGCACAAGGGTTTTGACGGTTTCGTTATCCCCGAGCGCGCCGTTCTCCAGCCGGATGACGCCTTCGGGCGTCTCGTACCGCTCCGCCCCGACAAGGATCGCGGCCACCAGCGTCTGCCGGTTCTTGGTCACCAATTCGCCGTTCTGCGCCGCGTAGTACAGGTTTTTGTCGGAAACCGCGAACCCTTCAAGCGCTGTGCAGTTGCCGAACGCGGTGTTGCCGATCTCGTCGATCGAAGCCGGCAACGCGAAGCGGGTGAGCTTTGAACAGCCGTAAAAAGCGCTCTCGGCGATGCTCTGTACCCCGTCCGGAATCGTGAACACGCCCGCAATGCCCTGCGGCGCCTGGACGATCTCGGTCTTGTCTTTGCTGTACAAAACCCCAAGATCGGTCGTGAAATGCGTGTTCGCGCCGTCGATCGAAAACTCGACGAGATTCGGGCAGTTGTCGAACGCGCGGAACTCGATCGTATCAAGGCTTTTGGGCAGCCGAACGCGTGTCAGCCCCTCACAGCCTTCGAACGCGTGCATACTGATGTTGGTGACGCTGTCCGGAATGTCGATGTTCGTCAGCGTCTTGCAGCCTTCAAACGCGCGGTACTGTATCGTAACCAGCCCGGCGGGCAGCGAAACGCGCTCAAGGTTCGGGAACGCTTGCAGGCCGTAAAAGCCGAGCTCCTTCATGCCCGCCTCAAACGATACCTCGCGCACGTCGGGAAACAGGTCTAAATCGTCAATCCAGCTATAGGTGTTTTTGCCGTCCACCATCCAGCGGATCGTGATGGACGCGCGGCCCGGCTCCACGCCAACGACCGACGCGCTCCACTCATTGACCTCATAGATCACGCCGTCCAGCGTCTTCCTGACCGAGGGTGGGGCTTCGTCTTCCGCCACGGCATGTCCCAGCAGCGCCGCGCAAAGCAGCGCGACCACCGCGGCCAACGCCAACGCGCGCCGCATGTCAGTTCACCTCCAATACCGGGACGTAGCCCGCCTGCCGGACGCAGCGCTGGCCCTCTTCGGTCAGAATCCAGTCAAGGAACAGCCCGCCCGGCTGCGTTTCGTCGCCCGCCCGGATGATGCCGAAATACTGCGTCGTGAACGGATACTTGCCGGCGCGCAGGTTCTCGTTGGTCGGTTCGACGCCGTTGATCGCGATGGTCTTGATCTCTTCGCTCCTGTACAGCGTGTCGATGTAGTATTTGTAGGTGTACCCAAGGCTGCTCTCTTTGTTGTCGTAATCGCCGACGCGGCGAACCAGGTCGCCCATGCCGTCCGTGATCCACATCGGCTGCGCGCCGGACAGCGGCGTGCCCTGCATCACCAGCTTTTCCATGCCAGTCTGGCTGCCCGAGTTGGGCTCCCGCTGATACGCGAAAATCTCTTTGTCCGGGCCGCCGACATCCTTCCAGTTCTTGATCTCGCCCGCGTAAATCGCGCGGATCTGGTCGACGGTCAGGCTGTCGATCGGGTTGTCCCGGTGTGTGATGAACACGAACGCGTCAAAGCAGACCGGCTGTTGCACCAGCGTGACGCCGTTGTCCTTCGCCAGTTGCAGTTCCTCGTCAGACGGGCCGGTCACGATGATCAGGTCGACCGGGCGCTTGTCGTCCATCGCGGCGTTTTCAGACTGCAAAAGCGGCGCGCCGTTCGGCCGCTTCATGATCAGGTTCTCGTAGGCATGGTGTGTCGTCGAGAAGAACACGAAGCCCGGCAGGTCGGCCTCCGCGACCGTCAGATGCTGCCGCGCGAACTCCATCGCCATCGGCACCGCTACGGTGGAGCCGTCAATGCTCGGGTACGCGCCGAACGATTGCGAGAAGAATTCCGTTCCGGCGATCTTTGTCTTTTCGCCAAACGGAAACCCGCTTTCGGCGACGATCTTTTGCCACCCTTCCGGGCGCGCGAGCGGTTGGTTGATCTGGCCCCAGGAACCGGCGCCTTCCGCGCCGGCCGCGCAGGCGATCATCACGACACAAAGCGTGAGCGCGAGCGCGCTGCCCCATTTGCGCATACAAGTCCCTCCTCAATATGCCCATATTCTGCCACTCTGTCGAAAGATAGACGCGCGTTGTAATGAAAAAGATTCGATCTTTCGACCAAAAAGCCTTTCGGATCGCAAAAAAACCTTCCTCCGCAGGCGGCGGAGGAAGGCTGCGCGTATGTTTGAGAAATCTGTTCTACTTGGCCTTCATGTTCGACAGGACCATCCCGATCAGCCCGCCCGCGGCGACGCCCATGCCAAGGTCGGCCAGATACGCGGCCGGCGACAGCGTCAGCCCGCTTAGGAACGCGTACCCCATCACGCCGAGCATCATGTACAAAAGCCCGACCAGCGCGCCTTTGATCGCGCCGCCCGTGCCGCCGCGCCCGACGCACGCGCGCACGCCAATCGCCACCGCGACCAGCTTCACGGCCTGGTTCAACGCCGAGATCGCCGTATCCGAAAGCCCCAGCCACTTGATCAGCAGCGCGAACAGCACCACGCCCAGCACGGTCACCGCGATCGCGGCAAGCACGCCGCGTGCGATCGCGATCATCGGCCCAAAGCCCGTCGCGCCTCGTGCGCGCCGGACGGCGGCCGCCATCTCTTTCGCCATTGTTCCGCCTCCTCGCATCCATGTCGGTGAAACGTATGCGGACGGACGGCGGGTTATGACAGGAAAAGGGAGGGGGCGGCAAGCGACGCGGAGGAAGGCGCGCCGGTGCGCAAAAAAGGAAAGAACGCTGGGCCGCTGTCCCGGACCCTGCCAAAGGGCCCGAGGCCCTTTGGAAACCTTTCCTTGAACTGCTGCCGTTTGTGTACTGCGGCGCGGCCAAGGGCCTGCAATCAGACGAGCGTCTCGCTGTCGTTGGAGATCGACACTTCGTCGACGTTGCGGATCGCCCAGCGCGCGAACACCAGCTTGGTCTTTTCCGCGCCGACGCCGAGCGTCACGGTGTCGTCCTTGATGCCCATGATCGTGCCGTGAATGCCGCCGATCGTCGTCACACGGTCGCCGACCTTGAGCTGCGCCAGCATGTCCTTGACCTTTTTGTCTTTTTTGCGCTGCGGGCGGATCATCAGGAAATAGAACACGACGACCATCAGGATTAGCGGCAAGGCAGTCGTAAGCAGGCTCAGCATCGGATCAACCATCTGTTCCGTCTGTTGCGCGACATCATCCGCCGCCGGCGCGGTTTCCGCGATCGCGCGGCTTACCATCCACAAAAGGTTATTGAACATGAGCAAAACCACCACTTTCTGCAAAATCATCCGTATTATACCCTGTTTTGCCATTTGTTTGCAACACTTATCGCATGGCGTCAGAAGTTTCTCGTCATGTCGTAGCGCGCGTAGAAGTCGGCGGCCAGCGCGGGCATGTCATCCGCCTCGATCGCCGCGCGGATCCGCTCCATCAATGACAGCAAAAACCGGAGGTTATGCACGCTGCACAGCGTCGCGCCCAGGATCTCCTCGGCCTTGAACAGGTGGCGGATGTACGCGCGCGAATAGTTGCGGCAGGCGTAACAGTCGCATTCCGGGTCGAGCGGTTCAAAGTCGCGGGCGTGTTTCGCGTTCTTGATCACAAGGCGGCCGTTTCTGGTGAATACGGTGCCGTTGCGCGCGATGCGCGTCGCCAGCACGCAGTCGAACATGTCGACGCCGCGCAGCGCGCCTTCGATCAGGCAGTCCGGCGTGCCGACGCCCATTAGGTAGCGCGGCTTGTCCCTGGGCATTTCCGGCGTCGTAGCCTCGAGCAGCTCGTACATCAGCGGCTTCGGCTCGCCGACCGACAGGCCGCCGATGCCGTACCCCGGAAAGTCCATGTCCGCGAGCGCTCGCGCGCTTTCAATCCGGAGATCCTTTTCAAACGCGCCCTGCACGATGCCAAACAGCGCTTGATCCTCCCGCGCGTGCGCCTTTTTGCAGCGCTCGGCCCAGCGCAGCGTGCGGCGCATCGCCAGCTCGGCGGTCTTTCTGTCGCACGGATACGGGCAGCACTCGTCAAACTGCATGATGATGTCCGCGCCGAGGTCGTTTTCGATCTGCATCACCGTCTCCGGCGTGAACAGCCGCTTCGAACCGTCGATATGCGAGCGGAACGCCGCGCCCTCCTCGGTGATCTTGCGAAGGCCGGACAATGAGAACACCTGAAACCCGCCGCTGTCGGTCAGGATCGGCCGGTCCCAGTGCATGAACCGGTGCAGGCCGCCCGCCTCCTTCACAAGCGCCTCGCCCGGGCGCAGGTGCAGGTGGTACGTGTTCGACAGGATGATTTCCGCGCCCGTTTCCCTGACTGCCTCCGGCGTCATCGCCTTGACGGTCGCCTGTGTGCCGACCGGCATGTAGCACGGCGTCTCGATGTCGCCGTGGGGCGTGTGGACGCGGCCCCGCCGCGCCCCGGTCTTCGCGCAGGTCTTTTGAAGCGTAAACGAAAAGTTTTTCATGGCATATCAGTATAGCATCGATTGCGGAAAACGGCAATGCGGCGGAGAAAAGAGAAGGGGGCAAGGGGGACGCTGGGACGCTGTCCCAGACCCTGCCAAAGGGCAGCGCCCTTTGGCGTCCCCTCCCCTTCTTTCCCGCTCCTCCACCGACGCTTCAACACGCCAAAAGCTCTTTTCAGGCGAACGCGATTGTCATCGCGTTCGCTTGCTGTTATAATGCGGCAAGGTTCACAAAGCACAGCCACGAAAGGAGTTTTGCGTGCATGGTAAAGGGAAACGGTGAAATTCTGTCCATGGCGGACGTTCATTTTTCATTCAACGGCAAGCCCGCACTGCAAGGGGTCACGTTCGCGCTGCGGGAGGGCGAAATTTTAGGCTTTCTCGGGCCGAGCGGCGCGGGCAAGACGACGACGATCAAGATCCTGACACGGCAACTCCGGGCGCAAGGCGGCGCGGTTCACCTTTTCGGCGAGCCGATCGAGGCGCTGCGCCAGCAGGCGTTCGACCACGTGGGCGTGCTGTCGGACAACAGCGGGCTGTACGAGCGCCTCAGCGTTTATGACAACCTGAAACTGTACGCAAGCCTGAAAAAGCTGCCGCTTTCCGAGGTGGACGCGCTGCTTGAAAAAATCGGGCTGGCGGACGAAAAAAGGAAGGCCGCGAAAGCGCTGTCGCGCGGCATGAAGCAGCGCGTGATGCTGGCGCAGGCGGTGCTGCACAAGCCGCGGCTGCTGTTCCTCGACGAGCCGACGGCGGCGCTTGACCCGGGCACGGCGCAGATGATTCACAAGATGCTGCGCGAGTTAAACCAGGGCGGCACGACGATCTTTCTAACCACGCACAACATGGAGGAGGCCGACAAGCTGTGCGGCCGCGTCGCGTTCTTAAACCACGGGCAAATCGTCGCCTGTGACACGCCGGAGTCGTTCAAGCTGACGTACGCGAAGAACGAAATGACCGCGCTTTTGAAAAGCGGCAAGGTTCTCCGGACGGAAAAGACGCCGGACGGCCTGCGCGCGCTTGAGGCCGCGCTGGAAGGCGACGCGCTGTTAACCCTGCACTCAAAGGAGCCAAACCTCGAGGAGATATTCCTTCAGTTGACAGGGAGGGATCTGCAATGAGCATGCAATTTTACAAAATCCGCGCGCTGTTCCTCCACAGCCTGAAGGACCTTTTGAAAAACTTCAACGTGCTGTTCCTCGGGCTTTTGCCGATCGGGTTCACGGCGCTGTACCGGTACATGAGCTTTGGCGGCGAGAGCATGCCGGCCGAAATGGTGATGTCGTTCGGGCTTGTGATGAACGCGTCGCTGATCCCGCTGTCGGTCATGGCGATGGCGATCGCCGAGGAAAAAGAGAAGAACACGCTGCGTTCGCTGATGCTGTCCAACGTGTCGGCGATGGAATTCCTCGTCAGCAAGTTCCTGCTGATCTTCCTGATGGCGCAGGTCGTCAACCTTTCGATTTACGCAGTCGTCGGCGCGGCGCAGTTGACGCCCGTCCGCTTCCTGCTGGTGACGAGCCTGTCAATGGCGCCGCCGATTCTGCTCGGCGCGCTGGTCGGTATCCTGTCCAAGAACCTGATGTCCACCGGCACGATGGGCGCGCCGATTGGCATGGTACTTTTGATTCCGTCGATCTTTGGGCGGCTGGACGACGGCTTCTATCAGATCGCGCGCTTCACGCCGACGATGGCGATGATGAACCTGCTGGAAAAGAACGAAGAAGGGTTCTCGATCGCCGTGCTGGTCGTGTGGGTCGTCCTGTCGGCGGCGCTGTTCATGGTGGTGTACCGGAAGAAGCGGCTGGATTGATAAAGGAGAAAGATAGACATGAGCCTGTTGGCGGATTTCCGGCTCACCGTGCTTGAAAAAAACCTGGGCGTATACGGTGTGCACGTGTATCAGGGCGGCATCACGCGGGCGGAGCACCGTTTCCGCAGCAACGATCGGGAAAATCTCTATTCCGGTTCCAAGACCTTTGCGTCCGTCGGCATCGGCATCGCGGAAAGCGAAGGCCGCTTCCGCCTGTCCGATCGCGCGCTCGATTTTTTCCCGGAGTACAAGGCGATCGCGTACCCGGGATCGGAGCGGATCACCATCCGGCATCTGCTGCAAATGAGTTCCGGTCACATGGGCGAGAATTTCGCCCAGTACAACGCCCAAGACCGCGCCGAGCTGTTTTTCGCTTCAGAAATGAAAGCGGAAGCCGGCACGCGCTTCTATTACGAGAACCTTTGCACCTACATGCTCGGCAGGATCGTGGAGAAGGTGAGCGGCGAAAAGATGCTGGACTATTTGAAGCCGCGCCTTTTCGCTCCGCTCGAAATCGTCAACCCGCAATGGAACACCTGCCAGAACGGGCATACCGCCTGCTCGACCGGCCTGCAACTGGAGACACAGGAATACGCGCGCATCGGGATCACGCTGCTGCAAAACGGCCTGTATCACGACAAGCGGATCGTCCCCGAGAATTACGTGTCCCGCATGCATTCGGATTGGGTCGATACCTCCGCAAAACTCGACCCGGAGTCGAGCGGCGGATACGGCTTTCAGGTTTGGAAATGCACGCCGCCGAACACCTACCGGGCGGACGGCATGTACGGGCAGTACTCGATCGTCCTGCCTGACTATAACGCGGTGGTCACCGTCACTTCGCACAACGAAAACACGCCGGGACATATCCTGAGGGCGGTCTGGGCGTATATTGATCCGAGGTTGTTAGGAACGGGAAGAGGACGCCAGGGGCTCTGCCCCTGGACCACGCCAAAGGGGTTAAACCCCTTTG